>NZ_RZQY01000267.1:0-7668 GCF_003998575.1 Mesorhizobium sp. M7A.F.Ca.CA.001.10.2.1
CAGCGCGCGGTCCTTCAGCTCTTCATTTTCCTTCAGCAGCCGCACAAGGGCTTCATAGTCGCCGTCGGTGCTGCCTTCCGTGCGCTCGGCTGTGGGCTCGGTCGCCTCGACTTCGTCGGGCGCGCGTTCGTCTTTTGCCTGGTCGCTCATCGCCGTTTCCCGTCAATCTCGAATGATGTGGATTTTGTGCCCGATATCGATGTTTGGTGGCCAAAAATCAAGGGGTAAGCGACTATGGAAGCCGCCGGCCAAGGCCGGGCAATGACAGGCAAGACATTTCGACTTTAATTCAAATTTTACCTTAACCGCGGGCTTTGCTTGCCATACAGGCATGATGGGGGAACCATTCTCTTGCTGCAGGAGTTTCGAAGCCGACACAGGATTTTGAGATGATGACCCGCAACATGGGCGAAAAGGCAGAGGGGCTGGCCATCGAGATCAGGCGCCAGTTCGGCGCCGAGGCGGTGACCCGCTTTCTGCGCACCTTGCCGGCCTTCCGCACCGAGGCCGACATCCCCGATCGGTTCAGAGAACTGCTCGACCGCCTCGATGGGGCGGAGCGCGGTGACATCGGCTGGCGCCGGCGGTAACGCAACAATCGATCTTGGCAGCAAACCTCCTATCGGCAATAGCCGGGGAGAGCCGAACCATCTAAGGATAGATGTGTTGTGGTTCAATGGAGGACGTAAATGCGCAAGGTTTCGATCACCTCATCGCTGATAGCGTTTGTCGGCCTCGGCGCCATCACCTTGGCGGCCTTTCCGGCACAAGCAGACAATCTTCAGCTGCAATTGGGCAAACATGGCCCGCGGCTGAAGCTCATGGAAGATTGCGACCCCGCCTACGACGATTGCGAAGGCCCCCGTCGCGACGATCGGCGCGACCGCCGTCAACGAGGCTGCACGGAAGACCGGGCTCTCGACAAGGCAGACCGAATGGGCATCCGCCGCGCAAGGATAGAGTCCGTCGGCCGCCGGGAGATCACGGTCCGCGGCAGACAGGGCGGCGACCGCGTGCGCGTGACTTTTGGCACCGAGCGCGGCTGCCCTATCCTCGATCGCGAATAGCGATCGACCAGCGGAAAACCGACGCTCAGAGCCATCAGCAGGTCGAGCTGGCGGGTTGGCAGGCTCGATCGCCAAGCTACGCGACAATTACGCACAGTAATTTTGCGTGATGTTGCCTTGCGGCGGCGAGGCGCCCCGCCTATGCTTCCTGATGAACATGATTTCCCCTGAGGCGGTCGCCAACAGCAAGCGCGCCTGGTTGAAGATTCTCGCCCGCTACAAGAAGCCTGACAGGCGGCGCAGCGCCGTCGAACTCGCCATCACCCTCATTCCATTCGCCATACTCTGGGGGCTGTCTTCGGCGGCTTATGCCTATGGCCATTGGTGGGGACTGGTCCTCATCCTCCCCGCGGCCGGGTTTCTGGTGCGCATCTTCATGATCCAGCACGATTGCGGCCACGGCTCCTTCTTCGCCAATCGTTACGCGGACGACTGGATTGGCCGCGCGCTCGGCATCCTGACGCTGACGCCCTACGATTGCTGGCGGCGCGCCCACGCGACGCACCACGCCAGCGCCGGCAATCTTGACGAACGCGGCATGGGCGACATCCGGACGCTGACCGTTGCAGAATACCGGCAGATGTCGTGGCGGGGCCGCCTCGCCTATCGTCTCTATCGCCATCCGCTGGTGATGTTCGGGCTCGGTCCGATCTGGCTTTTCATCTTCGAGCAGAGGCTACCCGTCGGCATGATGCGCGGCGGCCTGACCCCTTGGGTGTCGTCGATGACCACCAACCTTGGCATCGCGGTCGCAGCAGCCGTCCTTATCTGGTTCGTCGGCCCGGGCGCTTTCCTGGTGGTTCACCTGCCGATCGTCATCCTCGCCGGTTCGGCCGGCATCTGGCTGTTCTACGTCCAGCACCAGTTCGAGGAAACAGAATGGGCGAAGGATGCCGACTGGGAATTCCAGCACGCCGCCTTGCACGGATCGTCGTATTACGACCTTCCGCCGGTGCTGAACTGGCTCACCGGCAACATCGGTGTCCATCACGTCCATCACCTCTCGGCCAAGGTGCCGTGCTACCGGTTGCAGGAAGTGCTGCGGGATTATCCCGAGTTGCGCGACATAGGCCGGGTTACGCTGCTCGAAAGCCTGCGCTGCGTCAAACTGGCATTGTGGGACGAAAACCGCCGCAAGCTGGTGTCGTTCCGCGAGGCACGGGCGGCGGCTTAAGCAATTCCAGGAGAAGTGTGAACGGTTTTCCAGGGAAAACGCGTAGCGTTTTCCCTGGGCAATTGCGTCACAACAAGAAGACCGCCGCGCCATGGGCGCCGCGGCCTGGAGCTCCGATCAGGCAGCCCTGATCATGTCGGCGGCCTTTTCGGCGATCATGATGGTTGGGGCATTGGTGTTGCCACCAATCAGTGTCGGCATCACCGAGGCGTCCACGACACGCAAGGCTTCAAGCCCGCGCACCTTGAGTTGCGGATCGACCACCGCCATCTCGTCGACCCCATCCGACAGGAGCCGACCGGGTGATAGACCGTGTCGGCGCGGGTACGGATATGGGTCATCAGATCGGCATCGCTCGGCTCGCCGGCGATGTGCATTTCCTTGTGCCGGTAGCGCGTCAGCGCCGGCGAAGCCAGCACCTGCCGGGTGATCCTCACGCCTTTCAGCAGCAGTTCCGCATCGCGCTGGTCGCCGAGAAAGCGCGGATCGATGCGTGGCGCGGCAAGTGGATCGGCGCTGGCCAGCCCAACCTCGCCACGCGAGTGCGGCCGCAATATGCAGACATGACAGGAGAAGCCGAAACCGTAGTGCAGCGTGCGCGCATGGTTTTCGACCAGGCCGATGACGAATTGCAGCTGCAGGTCAGGGCGCTCAAGCGCCGGGTCGGATTTGACGAAAGCGCCGCTCTCGGCCGACGGCGAGGCGATCAGCCCGGTTCCATCCCGCCGCCACTGCGCGATGTGCCTGAGGAAACCCCACGCGCCGCGCGGGCTCATGCCGAGCATATCGGTGTCCTTCGATCTCCAGCCGACGATAAAATCGAGGTGGTCCTGCAGGTTCTTGCCGACGCCCGGCAATTCGTGGACGACGGGAACGCCATGCACGGCAAGTTCGGCCGCCGGGCCGATACCCGACAGCAACAGAAGCTGCGGCGAACCGAAGGCACCACCGCAGAGGATCACCTCGCGCGACGCCTGTGCCACTGCCTCGCCTTTGCGCGTCCGGTAGCGGATGCCGGTGGCGCGCTTGCCGGCAAGGACGATGCCTGTGGCGTGCGCCCGCGTGATCACGGTCAGATTGCTCCGCTGCATCACCGGATGGAGATAGGCGGCGGCAGTCGAACAGCGCTCGCCATTACGGGCGCCACCGGCAAACTGGGTCACCTGGAAATAGCCGGCGCCCTCTTGTTCCGGTCCGTTGAAATCGTCCGAGGCGCGAATCTGGTTTTCGGCACAAGCCTCTATGAAGGCCTTGGCGATCGGCCTCGGCGAGCGCTGGTTCGACACTTTCAGCGGGCCGTCCCCGCCATGCAAGGCATCAGTGCCGCGCTCATTGCCCTCGGCGCGCCGGAAATAGGGCAGAACCTCATCCCACGACCAGCCCTCGCAGCCCAGATTTGCCCATTCGTCATAGTCGCTGCGATGGCCCCTGACATAGAGCATTGCATTGATGGCGCTGGAGCCGCCCAGCGCCTTGCCGCGCGGCTGGTAGCCCTTGCGGCCGCCAAGACCTTGCTGCGGCACGGTTTCGAAGGCCCAGTTGTTGATCCTGGGCCGGCCGGAAAGCATGCCGATAATGCCAGCCGGAGCGCGGATCAGCATATCCCTGCCCTCGCCGCCAGCTTCGATCAGGCAGACCGTTTTCGATGGATCTTCCGAAAGCCGCGCGGCAAGCGCACAGCCGGCGGACCCACCGCCGGCTATGACATAGTCGTAACGCATGAAGACCCCTCCCCGATCGTTCCACGGATTTTCCATCCGGACGATCAAGAGAAGGCCTGAACACGGCTGATGTAAAGACGCGCGGAATTACCGCAACGTCAGCTGCTGCGAACGCGCCGCCAGGAGTATTTCGGGCCTTTTGGTTCCGGCACGGCGGCTGGCTGGTAGTAGAGCCCCAATCCGCCGGTGCGGCCCTCCTCCAGGCGCTTCAACAGCACCGCATTGGAAATCTCGAACTCGTCGAAGCCTAGCCGCAGCATATGCGGCAGTTGGTCCACCAGCACCTGGCCCGTGGCGCGAACGGCACCTTCGAAATGGTAGCGGCCGCGCAGCAGTTCTCCCTTGGAGAAGGAGCGGCCGTCGCTGAAGGCCGGGAAGGCCAATGCCACCAGCGACAGCTGGTCGAGCAGGTCGGCAATCTTCTCGAGCTGATCACCAGGCTGCAGCAGGACGCCGAGCCGTTCCTTGGCCGAGCGGCGCACCTCCGGATCCAGATCGAGGAAGACTTGCAACGGCAGGATGAAGCGGCCGTTGCCGGACAGCGCATCGGCGCTTTCGGCATGCGTCCACTCATCCTCGTGAAAACCCGCAGGGGTCCAGAGTCGGGTCTCCGCTGTCGTCGGTTCAGTCATCAAAAAGTTCCTAAATAGTCAAACGAACCAAGGATGTGTTGAGATTCAGGTCAGGCTGCGCCGAAAATAGCGGCTTCCGAGAACCGGAGCGGAGCGTACTTGAAGTACGTGAGCACCGGAAGCGCAGGAAGCTGCCGTTTGCAGGCCAGCCTAACCTGAATATCAGCATATCCTAAAGGGATGCGTCGGTCAGCGACTTCTCCAGCCCCGACAGGTGAATGCCGCACTCGGTCTTGGCGTGACCGGCCCAGCGGCCGCTGCGCGCGTCCTCGCCCGGCTGCACCGGCTGCGTGCACGGGAAGCAGCCGATCGACAGATAGCCATAGGCGACCAGCGGATTTTCGCGCAGCGCATGGGCGCGCATGTAGTCCGCCTGGTCCGATGTCGTCCAATGCGCCAGCGGATTGATGCGGATGCGCGGACCGACCGCCTCGAACATCGGCAGCGCCGCCCGCGTCGCGGCCTGAAAACGCTTGCGGCCGGTGAGCCAGGCACGAAATGGCGCGACACCGCGCGCCAGCGGCTCCACCTTGCGCACGTCGCAGCAGGCGTCGGTGTAGCTCTGATGCAGATTGCCCGTCGGATCGATCCGTTCGAGTGCTGCTTCCTCGGGTTTGATCACCCTTATGTTGGTCAGCCCGAAATCGGCGGCGAGCGCGTCGCGATAGCCGAGCGTCTCCTCGAAATGCTTGCCGGTGTCGAGGAAAATGACCGGCAGCGTCCGGTCGATCTTGGCGATCATGTGCAGCAGCACAGCCGAATCCGCGCCGAACGACGACACCGCCGCGATCTCGTCGAGGAACAGTTCGCGGGCCGAGCGTTCGATGATCTCGATCGGCTTCAGATGACCATAGAGCGCATCGAGCCCCGCCGCTTTGGCGGCGATACCGTCATCGACGTCTCCAATACGGTCAAGCGGCCTTGGCTTCGCCAGCATAGAGCGCCTCCTTGAACGGCGCGGGACCGACTCGGCGGTAGGCGTCGATGAATTTCTCTTGTGGGTCGAGCCGGAGGCCGAGATAGGTCTCGACGATCTGCTCGATGGCGTCGGTGATCTCTTCCGACGAGAAGCCGCGGCCGATGATCTCGCCGACCGAGGTGTTTTCGTCGGCCGAGCCGCCCAGCGTCACCTGATAGAGCTCAGAGCCCTTCTTCTCGACCCCGAGGATGCCGATATGGCCGACATGGTGATGACCGCAGGCGTTGATGCAGCCGGAGATCTTCAGCTTCAGTTCGCCGATCTCGCGCTGCCGCTCAAGCGAGGCGAAGCGGCGCGAGATTTCCTGCGCGATCGGGATCGAGCGCGCTGTGGCCAGCGCACAGTAGTCGAGGCCCGGGCAAGCGATGATGTCCGATATCAGGTTGGAATTGGCCGTCGCCAGGCCGATGCCGACCAGCGCATCATAGACCGCCTTGAGGTCGGCGCGGGCCACATGCGGCAGGATCAGGTTCTGCTCATGGCTGACACGCAGCTCGTCAAAGCCATATTTCTCGGCGATGTCGGCGATCGCTTCCATCTGGCTGTCCGAGGCGTCGCCGGGCACCTCGCCGATGCCCTTCAGCGAGATCGTCACCGCCGCATAGTCGGGATGGCGGTGCGTCACGACATTCTGGTCGAGCCACTCCGAGAACCCCTTGGAATCGAGCCGCGCCAGCTTGACCGCCTGGTCGCCTTCCGGCCGCCCAGCGAGCACCGGTGGCGCGAAATAGGCCTCGATGGCGCGGATGTCGGCTTCCGGCAGCTTCAGCTCGGCGTCCTTCAACTCCTGCCACTCGGCCTCGACCTGGCGGGTGATCTCCTCGACGCCGGTCTCATGGACGAGGATCTTGATGCGCGCCTTGTACTTGTTGTCGCGGCGGCCATAGAGGTTGTAAACGCGCAGGATCGCCGTGCAGTAGGACAGAAGGTCGGCTTCCGGCAGGAAATCGCGGATCTTGCGGGCAACCATCGGCGTGCGGCCCTGGCCGCCGCCGATATAGACGGCGAAACCGAGTTCGCCGGCGGCGTTCTTCTTCAGGTGCAGGCCGATGTCGTGGGTCTGAATGGCGGCGCGGTCGCGCTCGGCACCCGTCACCGCGATCTTGAACTTGCGCGGCAGGAACGAGAATTCCGGATGCACCGACGACCATTGGCGCAGGATTTCCGCGTAGGGACGCGGATCGGCGACTTCGTCGGCGGCAGCGCCGGCGAAGTGGTCGGCGGTGACATTGCGAATGCAATTGCCGCTGGTCTGGATGGCATGCATCTCGACACTTGCGAGATCCGCCAGGATCGCCGGAATATCAGACAGCGCCGGCCAGTTGAACTGGATGTTCTGGCGGGTGGTGAAATGGCCATAGCCTTTGTCGTATTTGCGGGCGATGTGACCAAGCATGCGCAACTGCTTGCCGTTCAGCGTGCCGTAAGGCACCGCGATGCGCAGCATGTAGGCATGCAGTTGAAGATAGACGCCGTTCATCAGCCTCAAGGGCCGGAACTGGTCCTCGGTGATCTCGCCGGCAAGACGACGCTGCACCTGGTCGCTGAACTCGGCGACGCGGGCTTGGACAAAATCGTGGTCGAACTCATCGTAACGGTACATGCTTGGTCTTTCAGGGCGCGTCCGCCCATGCCTGGTGTCTTGGTTATGCTGCCCGCGCAGCCTGCTTGCCGAGATCGTTGCGAATGGTCGGGCCGGCAGCGCGGATCTTCTCGCGCAGCCGCACCGGTTGGACGACACCGTTGACGACTTCAGCGTCGATCAAATTGACGTCGACCACTTCGTTGGCGGCATAGGCCTTGGCGCCGATCGCCTCGAGCCTATCCTCCGCTGCCTTGTCATCGGCGAGGTCGGCATGGTCCACCGTCTCCGCCCAGCCGCCATCGGCGTACCAGACAGCAATGCCGTCGGTGAGGCGGTTGGCGGTCAGTATCTTCATGGCTGAACTCCTTCGGCGATCGAACTGGACGCACCTTCATGCCTGTGTGCCGCCAGCGGCTCGGATCGCTCAAAATTGGCGCCGGCGACCGCATCGCCGATGATGGTCATGACCGGGCCGGAAAGATCGGCGCGCGCTTCCAGCGACGGCAGGTC
>NZ_RZQY01000268.1:0-7653 GCF_003998575.1 Mesorhizobium sp. M7A.F.Ca.CA.001.10.2.1
TCCCCGTCACTATATGGGGAGAAGTGCCCGGCAGGGCGATGAGGGGCAGCGCAGACCTGCAGCTGTTGGTGCGGTTGCACCGATCGCCAAGACCGCCTAACAGAAGGCTGAACAATCAACCTTCAGGTGCGAAATCCGCATGACCGGCCTTAAGCTTATCGCGCTAGACGACCAGGACCTGAGCATCGTTTCGGCTCATGTCCAGGATGCCGTGCTGAAAGTCAGCGACCTCGAATTCCTGCCTGCGGCCAAGCGTTTCCTGCTGACCATGAACCGTTTCGTCTGGGAAGCAAAATCCGGCCTGTTTCGCCAGCACAATGAGCGACGGCAGGCCGTGCTGCATTTCGACCGCGTGCTCGGCGCCAAGACCAGCGGCATCGACCGCGACAAGCCTGCGGAAGTCTTGTCGCTGCTGGCGATCAGCTTCATCGAGATCAGCAAGCCGGCCGGCATCGTCGAGCTGATCTTCTCGGGCGGCGGTGCGATCATGCTCGACGTCGAATGCATCGAGGCCCGCCTTGCCGACATCGGCGGGGCGTGGGAAGCCACCTCGCGCCCCATCCACAAGGCCTGAGCGTCCGATGGCCATCACGCTTCGTCAGTCCGACGCCGATTTCGAGCAGCGTTTCGCCGCCTTCCTGTTGACCAAGCGGGAAGTGTCCGCCGACGTCGATGCAGCGGTGGGCGCCATCATCGCGCGCGTGCGCGCCGAGGGCGACGCGGCGCTGATCGACTATTCACGGAAATTCGATCGCGCCGATCTGGCTGGACTGGGCATTGCCGTTTCGAAGGACGACATCGCCCAGGCCTACAAGGCCGCCGACCCAAAGACGATCGAGGCGCTGGAATTCGCGCGCGACCGCATCCGCTCGCATCATGAGCGGCAGCGACCAAAGGATGACCGCTATACGGATGCCGCCGGCGTCGAGCTCGGCTGGCGCTGGACGGCGGTCGAGGCGGTTGGGCTCTATGTGCCGGGCGGCACGGCGAGCTATCCAAGCTCGGTGCTGATGAACGCCGTGCCGGCCAAAGTGGCCGGCGTCGAGCGCATCGTCATGGTCGTACCGGCGCCGGGCGGCATCATCAATCCGCTGGTGCTGGTGGCGGCCGACATATCAGGCGTGTCGGAAATCTACCGTGTCGGCGGCGCGCAGGCGATCGCCGCCCTTGCCTACGGCACCGAAACGATCAGGCCGGTCGCCAAGATCGTCGGCCCGGGCAATGCCTATGTCGCGGCGGCCAAGCGCCAGGTGTTCGGCGCCGTCGGCATCGACATGATCGCCGGGCCGTCGGAAGTGCTCGTCGTGGCCGACGGCAGCAACGATCCGGACTGGATCGCGGCCGACCTGCTGGCCCAGGCCGAGCACGATGCATCGGCGCAATCGATCCTGGTCACCGACGATCCAGCCTTCGGCATCGCTGTCGAACAAGCCGTCGAGCGCCAGTTGCAGAGCCTGCCACGCGCCGAGACGGCGGCGGCGAGCTGGCGTGATTTTGGTGCGGTGATCCAGGTGTCGACCATCGACGCCGCGCTGCCGCTGGTCGACCGCATCGCCGCCGAACATGTCGAACTGGCCATCGACGACGCCGAGGGCTTCCTGTCGCGGATGCGCAACGCGGGTGCGGTCTTTCTCGGCCGCCACACGCCGGAAGCCATCGGCGACTATGTCGGCGGCTCCAACCATGTGCTGCCTACGGCGCGCTCGGCGCGCTTCTCGTCCGGTCTGTCGGTGCTCGATTTCGTCAAGCGCACGTCGATCCTCAAGCTTGGACCGGAACAGTTGCGGATCTTGGCGCCGGCGGCGATTGCGCTGGCCAAGGCGGAAGGCCTTGACGCGCATGGACGCTCCGTCGCCATACGGTTGAACATGTAGGCGGCGATGTCTGGCCCCGATCAAACCCGCGCCAGGCTGATCGATGTCGAACTCGATGAATCGATCGGCCGGTCGACACCCGATGTCGAGCATGAACGCGCGGTGGCGATCTTCGACCTGATCGAGGAGAACAGTTTTCAGCCCGTCAGTGACAGCGGCGACGGCCCTTACCGGCTGAAACTGTCGCTGGCCGAGCAGCGCCTGGTGTTTGCCGTGGCGCGCGAGGATGGCACCGCCGTCGTCACCCATATCCTGTCGCTGACGCCGCTCAGGCGCATCGTCAAGGACTATTATATGATCTGCGAAAGCTACTACGACGCCATCCGTTCCTCGACGCCGAGCCACATCGAAGCGATCGACATGGGCCGCCGCGGCCTGCACAATGAAGGTTCGCAGACGCTGATGGACCGGCTGTCCGGCAAGATCGACATCGACTTCGATACGGCGCGCCGGCTGTTCACGCTGGTCTGCGTACTGCACTGGCGGGGCTAGCCCTGGCACCCGGCGCCCTGCCCCGTTCGATCCTGTTCCTGTGCGGCATGAATGCCGTGCGCTCGCCCATGGCGGAGCAACTGGCGCGCCGCATGCTGCCCGCCACCGTCTTTGTCGCTTCGGCAGGCGTTCGCGCCGGCGAGCGCGATCCATTCGTCGATGCGGTGCTTGCCGAAGACGGTCTCACGCTGGGCGGGCGTCACCCAAGGACGATGGACGATCTCGAGGACGACTATTTCGACCTCATCGTCACGCTGGCGCCGGAAGCGCACCACGCCGCACTTGAACTCACCCGCTCGCTCGCTGTCGAGGTCGAATACTGGCCGACGCCGGACCCGACCGACGCCAGCGGCACCCGCGAACAGATCATGGCTAGTTATCGCGACGTGCGCGAGCGGCTGAAGGTGCGCATAGGCCGACGTTTTCTGCTTCCAGGAGCAAAAAACGCGACGGATTAAGCGTGTTCACAAGCGGACGATTATCATATAGGTTCCGCCGAAATTCCGGCCAGGGTGCTGGAACTACCATCCAAGCAAAGGTATCGAATGCCGAAGGAAGAAGTCCTCGAGTTTCCGGGTGTCGTGACGGAATTGTTGCCGAACGCGATGTTCCGGGTAAAGCTCGAAAACGAACACGAAATCATCGCCCATACGGCCGGCCGCATGCGCAAGAACCGCATCCGCGTGCTGACCGGCGACAAGGTTCTGGTCGAGATGACGCCATACGACCTGACCAAGGGCCGCATCACCTATCGTTTCAAGTAAGCAAAGCCCGACTGGTCCGCGATGAGCATTTTGCAGAAGCTGGTGCTTGCCTCGGGTTCGCCGCGCCGGATCGAGCTCTTGCAGCAGGCCGGCATCGAGCCGGACCGCGTGCTGCCGGCCGATGTCGACGAAACGCCGTTGCGTGCCGAGCATCCGCGCTCGCTGGCCAAGCGGCTGTCGAGGGAAAAGGCCGAGAAGGCGTTCGCCTCGCTGCAGACCGAAGCCGACTACGCGCCAGGTTTCGTGCTGGCCGCCGACACGGTGGTTGCCGTCGGACGGCGCATCCTGCCCAAGGCGGAAACCCTCGACGACGCTGCCAACTGCCTCGGGCTGTTGTCGGGCCGTTCGCACCGGGTCTATTCCGGCATCTGCCTGATCACCCCGGGTGGCAAGCTGCGCCAACGGCTGGTCGAGACGCGGGTGCGTTTCAAGCGGCTGCCGCGCGAAGAGATTGACGCCTATGTCGCCTCGGGCGAATGGCGCGGCAAAGCGGGTGGTTACGCGGTCCAGGGCCTCGCCGGCGCCTTCGTCGTCAAGCTGGTCGGCTCCTACACCAATGTCGTCGGGCTGCCGCTCTATGAGACCGTCGCGCTGTTGAGCGGCGAAGGCTTCAAGGTGCATGGCGGCTGGCTGGCGGGACCCCGGCTGTGAATTCCGATCCCAAAGTCACGCCCTTGCGCCCGAAGCGCCCCTGCCCCGAATGCGGCAAGCCCTCGGCGCGCGACACCTTCCCGTTCTGCTCGACGCGCTGCAAGGACATCGACCTCAATCGCTGGCTGAAGGGCGCTTACGTCATCAAGGCTCGCGACGACGAGGAAGAAACGGACCCCGACGATTCGAAATGAGCCGGGCGCCCAGTGACCAGATCTGGTCGTGATCGAGCTCGGCTGATGTGTGCGGGCCGGCGGCGCAGCCGGCGATCGACTTGTCGTAAGTCGGCTGGTTGCCGAGATCCTGGACCGTGACCTTGACGTCGGGAAATTGCTTGTTGAAACCGGCAATCGTCGCCTTCAGCGATGAAGCCGCGACATTCCGGCTCCAGATGGTGATTTCGCCGGATTGCGCGAAGGCCGGGGCTGAGCCCAGGGCAAGCGCGAGCGCGGCGCAGGTGATGCATCAGGACGCCAATGTGCTGCGCGTCGCCATGGATTCGGGCTTCGGCTCGCTCAGCGCCTTCAACAAGTCGTTCCGCAAGCTCGCCGGCATGTCGCCCTCCGATTTTCGTAGAGGCGTGACCGGCGCCAGATAGGTGGCGGCGACCAATGCGGGTCTGAGCCGCGAAGCATTGTGCGCCTCGATCGTCGGCTAAAGGCAGTGCCACGGCATGTCAGCCGGCAATAGCGGCACGGACAGGGATGGCGAAGGCCGCATCGTGCCATGCCGTGCCCGATTCCCGCCCGCAAGCGGCATGGAAACCGGGGCACCGCACGGCGTCGCTTTTCCTGCCTGAAATCGCCCACTAGGCGCTGGACAGGCCGAATTCCCGTGCTATAACCCACGCGCTTTCAAGGGGCGCCCCACGGCGCCTCGATGAATTCCGGCCAACGAGTTTTCGTTTGCCGGAACAGGCCCAGATAGCTCAGTTGGTAGAGCAGCGGACTGAAAATCCGCGTGTCGGTGGTTCGAATCCGCCTCTGGGCACCACTACTCCCCGGTCCGTTTTGGACACACCCCATCGCGTCGCCGCCTGCATCGCCAAGTGGAATCACTTTGCGCACATTAGCCCGCAGACGGATTTAATTTGCTTGGCCACCCCTCAACCCTAGGGCAAACTGCCTGCCGGGGCTGCAGGAGGTGAAATGAGAGCACGCGCAGCGACGCTTGGGGATCTGGAGGATGTCTTTCGCGGTCTGTCCAAGCGGATGTCGGACGAATACGTGGCGGCCGGCAAGGACAGCAAGATCGCCTACGACAATCTGATGATGAATTTGAAGGAGGGCCGCGCGCACGCGCTTGTCGAGGGCGACAAGGCCGTGGCGATCATCGCCTGGCACGAGAACAGCGACGCCGCCGACACGCTGTTCGCCGCACGGGAGGACTTCTTCCGCGCCGCGACCGTTCGCTTCTGCAAGCGGCATATCAGGCACATCCAGGCGCTCGCCGGCAACCTCGCCATCCACTCGCGCAGTTGGCTCCAGGGGCCGGATGTCGCAAGATGGTTCGGCGTTATCGGCTATGTCGAGCGCGGCCGGGAGAACGGCGCCACTTTGTTCGAGCTGCCGCCGGCTCGCGGATAGGCAATCGCGGGATATTGCCTGGCAAGCTTGCAGTTTCGAGCGCTCTCCCAGGAGGGCGCGAAGAGACTCTGCCACCAGCCGTCCTGGCAGAAGCTGTGAGACGTGCTGCCGTTGATTTCCAGATGTTTCCTGCGACTATCGGCACGCACGCTTGCGGTGGATAAGGTCGAAACAATGCATCTGGACTACTCCGATCACGTCTTCGTCGACCTCGTGCCCGAGCAGTTCGGCGCGTCGGAAACCATCGTCGCGCGTTATCGCGGGCTTGTCGCCACCGCCTTTCGCTACCGATCCGGCGTTGCCGGGCTTCGGATCAGCAACGCGAAGGGCGAAATCGTCATGCTGCCGTTCCAAGGACAGCAGATTTGGGACGCGACCTTCCTCGGCCGCTCCCGGACCATGCGCTCGATGTTCGATGAGCCGGTCGCGACCCGCGACTATCTTTCCAACTACGGCGCGTTCTTCATCCACTGCGGCGCCACCGCAATGGGAAATCCGGGGCCGGATGACCGCCACCCGCTTCACGGCGACCTGCCCAATGCGCCCTATCAGGATGTGCAACTGATCGCCGGCAGCAATTCCGAAGGGCCTTTCATGGCGCTGACGGGGCGCTGTCGACAGACCGTCGCTTTCAGCCATATGTGATGGAGCCCACCGTACGGCTGCAACTCGACGCCAGCAGCCTCGCCGTCGACATCGTGATCGAGAACCTGAAACGCTCGGCCATGGAGTTGATGTACCTGGCGCACATCAATTTCAAACCGGCCGATGGCGGGCGCCTGGTCGACACCGTAGCGGATGATTCCGCGGACATTGTCGTGCGCCAGACGCTGCCGCCCTTTTTCACGCCGAGCGAAAGCTACCTTGCCTACCGCGATGCCGTTGTCGCCAATCCTTCGCGGCATCGCCTGCTGACCAAGGGCGAGCCGATCGACCCAGAACTCGTGCTGACGATGAGGGCTAAGGCGGACCCCCAGGGCTGGGCGCACGCCTTGCAGGTCCATCCGGACCGTACTGCGGATTTCGTCAGCTTTCGCCCCGACGAGCTCAATTATGCCGTCCGCTGGATCACACGCGGCGCCGACCAGGACGCGCTTGGCCTCGTGCTGCCGGCCACCGCCGAACCAGACGGCTATCTTGCGGCCAAGGAAAGAGGCCGCCTGGTTCGCGTCGCACCCGGGGAAAAATTCCGCTGTGCCCTGCGTTTTGGCGCTATGGACGCGGACGCAGCCACACAACGAGAACAAGCCATTGCAGCGTTGAGAGGTGAAGGCCGTTAGTCGCAAGCCCTGACCGCAAACGCTGCCTGAACCGCACGATTGACCGTGACCGGCAGGATCGACATGTGGTTCTCGCCGGCGTGCAGCTCGAAGCGCGCACGCACGCCCGGGAGAGCATCAAGCCGCTGCGCCATTGCCCGCGCGAATTCGTCGGTGCATGTCACCTTCTTCTGCTGGAGGCGCTTTTCCTCGTCCTCGGCGCCAATCTGAAACGGCGCCAGCTTCTCGGTCTCGTACTCGCCGGCCGACAGGATCACGGTCGTCGCCAAACCAGCGGGGATGGCGGCCTCGAAGGTTTCGAGAAAGCGATCGATGGCACGGTCTTCCCAATAGATGGCGGGGCTCGCCGCGATCCAGGTCTGGAAGGCCGAGGGCCGCGTGAACAGGGCATAGAGCGCAAACAAGCCACCGAAGGAATGGCCATAAAGCGCCTGGCGGCTAGCGTCGACCGTGATCCGACTGGCGACCCACGGCTTCAACTCGTCCTCGATGAAGGCAAGGAACTCCCCTGCCCCACCGGTCCGGACTTCGGGCGTGCCCTCATAGAAGGGCGGATAGGTCTTGCCCGGCGGCGGGCCGAGATCCCATGAGCGGCGCAGCGGGTCATAGGCGCCCTCGACGGGATAGCCGATGGCGACGATGACGCCCCAGCCGACATTGGTGCCCGTTGGATAGAAGGCCTGCGCGCGCATGGCGTCGACCGCCGTGCCGATGACGGCGTTGCCGTCGGTCATGTAGAGCACAGGCCAGCCGGCCTCGGGCACCGGCCCGGACGGCACATGCAGGAATATCCGCCAGGGGGCGCCGCCCTGCGCCGGGACAAGATCGTGGACCGTGGTGTCGGCGATCAAGGCTGGCATCGACTTGGACATCGATATCTCCACAAGGGCTAAAGGTCAGCGGCGGCGCAGCAGCCACATCAGCACCGGGCCGCCGATCAGTGTGGCGACGAGACCGGCCGGGACCTGGCGCGGGAAGATGGCGGTGCGGCCCACCCAGTCGGCGG
>NZ_RZQY01000269.1:0-7631 GCF_003998575.1 Mesorhizobium sp. M7A.F.Ca.CA.001.10.2.1
ATACGGATGTCGTGCTTGGCGTGAAAGTCCCTGACACCGCGCTGCTGGAACTGGGGATGCAACTCGATCTGGTTGACGACGGGCGTCACGCCGGTTTCCGCGATGATCCGCTCCAGATGGTCCTGGTTGAAGTTCGAAACGCCGATGGACTTGATGCGGCCGGCCTGCCGGAGTTCGACCAGCGTCTTCCAGGCCTCGACATATTTGTCCTGGCTGGGCACAGGCCAGTGGATCAGGAACAGGTCGATCTGCTCAATGCCGAGCTTGGCCATGGTGTCATCGAAGGCGCGTAGCGCCGCATCGCGCTGGTGTGCGCCGTTGCGCAGTTTCGAGGTGATGAACAGCTCAGCCCGCGACACGCCGGCGCTGCGGATCGCCTCTCCGACCCCTTCCTCGTTCTGGTAGCCTTCGGCGGTGTCGATCAGACGATAGCCGGCCTCGATGCCCCAACTCACCACCTCGGCGGTAATATCCTGGTCGACCTGCCACACGCCAAGGCCGAGCTGGGGAATGGCGGAGCCGTCGTTCAATGCAATCTGTTCGGGCATGATGGGCTGTCCAGGCATGGGGGGATCCTTTGCAAAGCGGGTCCGGGCGGTCTGCCCGGTGCACAGCCTATCTAGGTCCGACAGGATGCGACGACCAGCCGACAGCGGACAAATTGCCGTGTGAAGTGCGCCTGCAAGTGTGACTTCGGCGTCGGCCGCATCCTCACCGCGGCCGGCGCACCGCCCTCACCACCCCGGCGGATGTGCTGCCGCAATAGAGGCGGTCGCCGCCATCGGATTCCAGCCCCGACACGCCCATGCCGGCCGGCATGTCGAGCTTCTCGAGAACCTTGCCTGATCGCGGGTCGACGCGGCGCAGGTCGCTCTGGTCGCCTTCCCAGGTGGCGTGCCACAGCTCGCCCTCGACCCATGTCACCCCGGTGACGAAACGGTTGGATTCGATGGTGCGCAGGATCGCCCCTGTCTCCGGGTCGATCTGGTGGATCTTGCGTTCGCGATATTGCCCCACCCAGAGCGTCCCTTCGGCCCAGGTCAGCCCGGAATCGCCGCCGCCGCCCGGCGCCGGAATGGTCGCCAGCACCTGGCCGGTATCAGGGTCGATCTTCTGTATCAGGTCGTCGGCAAGCTGGAAGAAGTGCTGGCCGTCCCAGGCGGTGCCGGCATGCGCCGCGACGTCGATCGAGCGCAGCGCTTGGCCGTTTTCCGGGTCGAAGGCGTTCAGCTTCTCGCCCGAGGCGAACCAGACATTGTTGCCGTCAAAACTCACCCCATGCACCCTCTCCACATCTGGAAAGGGTCCGTATTCGCGCAGAATTTCGGCCGCTGACTGTTTCATGTCCTTGTCCTCACTGAGATGGTCTGATGTCCCCTACTAACCACTCGGCAGCGGCGCCGGGAGTAACAAGGTGGTCGTGAATCCCGCCACCGGCGGCGTCATCCAGCGGCGCGCCCGGCCGTGACCGAAAAACTGCACCTTGCCGGCCTCGCCAAGCTGCTCCAGCGCCCGTTGCACACTGCGTTGGCCGGTGCCAAGCGCCAGCGCCAACGCCGAACTCGCCCAGGATTCACCATCGGCAAGGAAAGCCAGCACCGCCGCGTGCCGCTCCTCGATCGGCCGCGCCAGCACCAGCACCTCGCGTGCCTGGCGCGGCGCCAGCGCGAAGCCCTGGCTGGTCGCGCCGATGTCGGCCAGGCCGCGCAATTCGGTGCGCAGCCGGCCGATCTCGACCCGCAGCCGTGCCCGGTGCGATTCATCGGCGTGCCTGCCGCCGAAGGCTTGCGCGATCAGCCTCGCCCTCGACACATCGCCTGGCCACGCTTCGGCGAGCGTACGGGCCAGCGCAAACAGCACCGGGCGCGTTGCCAGCGAGACCGTTTTCTCCTGTTGGCGCACGACATAGCGAAAGCTATCGACCAGCAATGCCGGCGACGCTTGCAACGCCTCGACGTCCTCAAGCAGCAACGAGCGCTGCTCGCCAGCCGCGATCAGCCGCGCCGCCGGTGTGTCCAGCGCCAGGAATGCGCGATCGACTTCAGCGATGAGCCCCGCAATGCCGGCCTGGCGGGCGGCGTGGCGTGCCCACTCCAACGCCCTGCGCGCCCGCTTCGTCTTGAGGCGCCGCATCGCGATGCCGGCGACGGCCAGCTCGTGGGCGGCGCGCGAGGCCGGCGGAAGCGGCATCGGATCGAGCCCGCCCAGCACGTCTTCGGCCTCGTCGAGACGGCCGATCAATAGCAGGCGGCGCACCTTGAGGTGGCCGGCATGCGCTGCGTTCAGCCGGTCGCCATGCTTTTCCAGCGTCGCCCGCGCCGCATCCAAAGCCTTGGCCGGCCAGCCGAGATCGCGTGAGACCAGCGCGATCTCGGCCTCGGCAACGACGCATCTCGCACGCGCAACCGCCTCTTTCGGGCCGAAGCCACGCGCGGCCCGCCGCAGCAGCGCCTTGGCGCGATCAAGATCGCCAAGTTGCGCCATGGCGATGCCGCGCAGCGCCAGCGCCGGCGGATCCTCGCGCAGGGCGACGCGATCCAGCGCGCCGAGCGGATCGCCTCCGGCCAGCGCCAGCGCCGCGGCGGTGATCAGCGAATCCATTCAAATCCCGTCACACTTGTAACTCCCACCCTTGTGCGTCGCCGCCCTAACTTAAATCCGTACCATGAACCGGCAAGCCGCATCGGCCAACTCTATCGGCAACGTGCGGCACGCCAAGGGAGAACCGACAATGCCAACCGACACTCCTCTCCATGACGCGGCCGAAGGCACCGTGAGGATGCGCCACCCCTGCTGCGACGGGCCGGCTCCTGCAAATCCCGTCACACTTGTAACTCCCACCCCCGCGCTTCACCGCCCTATTCTGGCTGACAGCAAGCGACAACAGACTGGCAAAGGAGACGACCAATGACCAAGCACATCGCAATGAAGACCCCGCCGATCGTTTCGAGGCAGGACTGGGAAGCCGCCCGCGAACAGATGCTGGTGAAGGAAAAGGCAACGCTGCGGGCCAAGGACGCATTGGCCGCCGAGCGCCGGCGCATGCCGTGGATGGAAGTCGACAAGGCCTATGTGTTCGAGGGGCCGAACGGCAGAGCGAGCCTGCTCGATCTGTTCGAAGGCCGCCGCCAGCTGATCGTCTACCGCGCCTTTTTCGAGCCCGGCGTGCATGGCTGGCCCGATCATGCCTGCCGCGGCTGTTCGCTGGGCGCCGACCAGGTCGGCCACCTCGCCCATCTCAACGCCCGCAACACCACTCTTGCCTACGCTTCGCGTGCCCCGCAAGCCGACATTGCGCGGCTGAAGCAGCGGATGGGCTGGCAGATGCCCTGGTACACAATCACGGACAGTTTCGACAAGGACTTCGGGGTCGACGAATGGCACGGCCACAACGTCTTCATCCATGACGGCGACCGCATCTTCCGCACCTATCTCATCAACAGCCGCGGCGACGAGGCGATGGGCACCGTCTGGAGCTATCTCGACGCGACGCCGCTCGGCCGCCAGGAAATTTGGGAGGATTCGCCCGAAGGCTATCCGCAGACCCCGCTCTATTCCTGGTGGAACTGGCACGACAATTACGACGCCGGGGCCGACAAGAAATGGGAAGAAGTGTCTGCTGCCGGCGAGGCTGCATTCCGCGACAAGGGCGAGCAGTAACGGTTGTTCAGTCTGGGTTCCTCTCCCCACTCCGTGGAGAGAGGAACCTGTCGTGGCTGGCATGATCATCAAGGATTAAGGCGATGAGCGATATCCATACCGGTGCCGGCAGCACGATCCCGGAAGCCGCAACCCTCGGGCTGGCCGACTGGCTTTGCCTTGCCGCGGCACCGACTTTCGCCGTGATGGCGCTGCTCACCTGCATCTTCAGCGGCGATGCGGCCATGCAGTGCATGGGCATCGACGCCTCGCCCCTCACGGGCATGGCCGCGATGTATCTGCTGATGAGCGCCTTTCATCTGGCGCCCTGGCTGCGGGTGATCTCAGGCCGGCAGGCCCGCTAGACCATTCCAATTCCAGACACCCCACACATCGGAGAAGACAATGAGACTGGTCAGGCTGAGAGCGCCGGGCGGCTTGGGCAATCTCGACCTGGTCGAGGAAGATCCGCCCCAGCCAGGGCCGGGCGAGGTTCTGGTCAGGATCCGGGCCTGCGCGTTGAACATGCGCGACGACTTTGCCGTGCAAGGCAAGATGCCTCTCGCCGACGGCCGCGTTCCGCTCTCCGACGGCGCCGGCGAAGTGATTGCCCTCGGCGACGGTGTCGATGCACTCAAGCCCGGAGACAGAGTCGTCAGCGTCTTCTATCCCTGGTGGCTGGGCGGTGACATGACGCCCTGCACCCGGCGCGATATTCCGGGAGACAGTTTCGACGGCTTCGCCAGCGAGTATGTCTGCATGCCGGCGCACGCTTTCACCAAGGCACCGGCAGGCTATACGCATGTCGAGGCGGCGTCGCTCACCTGCACGGGCGTTACTGCCTGGCGCGGCCTGGTTGTGTGCGGCAAGGTGAAGCCGGGCGACGCGGTGCTGGTCCTCGGTTCGGGCAGCGTATCGCTGTTCGCGCTGCAATTCGCCAAAGCCGCCGGCGCCCGGGTCATCGCCACCTCATCCGACGAGCAGAAGCTGGAAAGGCTCACGCGCCTCGGAGCCGACGCCGTCATCAACTACAAGTCCGTCCCGGACTGGGGTCGCAAGGCCAGGGATCTGACGGGCGGACGCGGTGTCGATCACGTGATCGAGGTCGGCGGACCCGCCACGCTGGCGCAGTCGATTATCGCCTGCCGCACGGGCGGTCACATCGCGCTGGTCGGCGTCCTGACCGGTTTTGCGGCGGAAGTGTCTATCCCTGCCCTGTTTTCCAACCAGATCCGCATCAGCGGCATTTCCATCGGCAGCCGGGCCGACCAGGAGGATATGATCCGGGCGATAGAGACTATCAGGCTGAAGCCCGTCATAGACCGCCATTTTCCGCTGCAGGACATCGCCACCGCCTTCGCGCATTACGAAACCCAAAAGCATTTCGGCAAGGTCTGCCTCGACGTTTGAGCGGCCTCCGCCAGCAGCACGATGAAGAGGACCGTCGGGTCCGCGCCTTCGTCGTGATCCTGCCTAGGTCGCGATGTCGTTGACCGGCATCAGGGGCTTGGGAAGATCGGCCTCGCCGAGCCCGCTGCGCAACTCGATCTCGATGTCGCGGCAAATCTGCGAGATCGGGACGTCGTTGGCGTTGCCCTCGAACGGGTTGGCGCTGCTTTCGCCGACCTGGTCGAGGGACATGTAAGCCCAGCCCAGCAGCGTGCTGAACGGGATCGTCAGCCAGATCGCGATCGACCCGAGCGCCCCACCCAATTTGCCCATATCGGCAAAGACGGGAACGACCCCGAACGGCAACAGCGTGCAGAAGATCATCACGAACATCGAACTGACGATGGCGTATTGCCGGGGATAGGGATTGTTCTTGATGCGATCGCAGCGCGCCTGCTGGTCATGGAAGTCGCGGATCAGCTTGGTCAGTTCGCCATAGATCTGAGGAGGGAGCTTTGTGTCCTTGAACAGCGCATTGACCTGGACAGATTGCAGTTCGAGCAGGGCTATCGCCGGCTGGGGCGATTTCAGGACGTCCTCGGCCTGTTCGGCGAGCAGCGGACGGAATTCGTCGGCGATCGAGCTCGCATCCTCATGGATGCGGTAGCGCCGCCGGTATTCGATATTGGCGGCCCGCGCCATGGATTCCCATGGCATCGGCCGGCGCAGGGAAAAACGCAATGCCGTCATCCAGGCGATGTGGCGATAGATGAGCTGTCTGGCCGTCGGCGCGTCAAGGAAATCCCTGCAGAAATTGGACCACAACCGGCTGCTGGCCGTAATTTGCGTAAAAGCCTGCAGCGCGTCGCTGCTGCGGGTGAACACCTGCGAATTCTTGAACCCGGCAACGAGTGACACGGTGGTGCCAAGCACCAGCACCACCGACCATGGCACCGAAAACCCGGCGATGCCTGGAAGACGGTAAGCCGCCACGGCCAGTCCACTCACCACCACCATGTAGATGACGCTGCGCCGCGACCACAGCGCGAAGTCCACTATTTTGTAGGAGCGGCCTACATACATCGGGTCCCCTCAATTTATCGACAGGTGTGGTTTTGCACGGGCGGAATCTCGTCGCCTCATTGTGCCTTTGCAGCCCCGAACCGCAACCCGTCCATCAACAGCTTGACCAGCCGGCGCGAGCGGTCGCGCCATTCGGGGGTGTCGGGCGCTGAGTAGATGCCGCCCAGCGCGTGCAGCACGTCGGAAGCGTCGACGTCGCCGCGGATGGTGCCGTCGGCCACCGCCGCCTCGACCAGCTGCCGCAAGGCTTGCGACACCCGGCCGAACGTGTCGGAAAACAGCGTCGAATTGGTGGTGAGCACAATGCGCAGGCTGGTCGCCAGGCCGCGCTTGGTGGCGATGTAGTCGACGAAGCGCTGCATCCACTGTTCCAGCGCGACATCGGACGGATGTTTCTGGGCAAGCTCGCCGGCGGCCGCGCAGAGCGCCTCCACCTCCCGGCGATAGACCACCTCGACCAGATGCTCGCGCGTCGGGAAATGCCGGTAGAGCGTGCCGATGCCGACGCCGGCGCGGCGCGCGATCTCCTCCAGCGAGCCATCGATGCCGCGCTCGGCAAAGACCGACACCGCCACCTCGACCAGCCGGTCGCGGTTGCGCCGCGCATCGGCGCGCAGCGGCTTCGCGTCTACGGCCTCGGCCTTCTGTTCTGTAATGGCGGACGGCTCGCTGGCCAATTTTTTCTCCACATCGTGTCAGGGGGCTTGAACCCGGCCGGTTCAGCCACCACGTATTAAACGGAGGCGCCTCCGTTTTAGTGGAGCACCTTTATCATATAATCAGGGGAACCGGTATGTCACGTCTTTCGAACACGCAAGCCGACATCTCCCCTGCCCGCCTGCCTCGCGGGAGATCCGCTGCCATCTCCGCTTTCGCCGTCAAGACCTGACCGAACGGTTACCTTGCCCTTCCGCGGCAAGGCACCAGTTCAATCCCATCCGCGTCAAGCAACTGGAGCCAGACGCCCATGACCAGCCTTCCCATCACCCTCACCATCAACGGCCACCGACACGAACTGGAGGTCGATCCACGCGTAACCCTGCTCGACCTGCTGCGCGAGCGGCTTGATCTCACCGGCACCAAGAAGGGCTGCGACCGCGGCCAGTGCGGCGCCTGCACGGTGCTGGTCGACGGCAAGCGCATCAACTCATGCCTGGCGCTAGCGGTCAGCCATGACGGCGCCCAAGTCTTGACCATCGAAGGCGTCGCCCACGGCGAGGAACTGCATCCGGTGCAGGCCGCCTTCATCGCCCATGACGGCTTGCAGTGCGGGTTCTGCACACCCGGCCAGATCATGAGCACGCTCGGCCTGATCGCCGAGGCACAGGCCGGCGACGATCCCGAACGCATCCGTGAGGGGCTGAGCGGCAACATATGCCGATGCGCGGCCTATGGCGGCATCGTCGAGGCCGTCCTGGAAGCCCAGCAACAGCTTGTCAAAGCCGACCGGAGGACCGCGGCATGAGAGATTTCGATTACATCAGGCCAGCCACCATCCCCGACGCCATCGCCGCGGCAGC
>NZ_RZQY01000026.1:0-21982 GCF_003998575.1 Mesorhizobium sp. M7A.F.Ca.CA.001.10.2.1
TGGGCATTGGCGAGCAAAAACTCCACGGGCCTCGCGCCGGACCAGGCAAGACAGTCCTCGCCCTCTTTCACTTGCTCGGCGATATGGATGTGAATCGGCCCCTCCGGCGCCAGCGCGGCGACTTCGGCTAGCTCCTGCGGCGTCGCGGCACGCAAACTGTGCGGAGCGACGCCGACGACAGCCTGATTCAACGCGCGAACCAATTCGCGGCATTTCTCAACAAGCCGCGAGAACCGATTCACATCGTTGATGAATCGCCGCTGACCTTCGTTTGGCACGGCACCGCCGAAAGACGAGTGCGCATAAAACACTGGCAGCAGCGTCAGGCCGATACCTGTTTCGCCGGCCGCCGCCGCGATGCGCCCGGCCATCTCGGCAAGATTGGCGTAGGATTTTCCATCGCGGTCGTGATGCAGATAGTGAAATTCGCCGACGCGGGAAAACCCGGCCGCCAACATCTCGAAAGAGAGTTGGGCGGCAACCGCCTCGACCTGATCGGGTGTCATCGACAGGGCGAAACGGTACATCACCTCGCGCCAGCTCCAGAAACTGTCGGCGGAGGGGCCGCGAAGTTCGGCAAGGCCGGCCATGCCGCGCTGGAAGGCGTGGCTGTGAAGGTTGGGCATGCCGGGCAACAGGATCGCGTGGCGTTCGTCGCCGGCTAGCGCGGTAGCTCCAGGTTCGACGGTCGTGATGCGTCCCTCGGCGAAGGTGAGCCGCACATTATCGCGCCAACCATCGGGAAGGAGCGCCTGTTCCGCAAAGATCGCTGCCACTTTTCTCTCCGGTCCTCTGTCTCTCATGCGATGATGGCACTTGCAGTGCGTTTCAATATGTATATACATAATCGTCATCGATTGAAACGGAAAAGATGATGGCTGGACAGAGCAAAAGCCGGGCAGGGGATCTTCGTCTGTGGCGCAATGCGCGGCTAGCGACAATGGTCGACGGGTCTGCCGGACTTGGCGTCGTCGAACATGGCGCGGTCGCTGCGCGTGACGGCCGCATTGTCTATGCCGGCCTCGAGTCGGAGCTGCCCCCAACACTTGCCCAGGGCGCCGAGACGGTCGATTGCGAGGGCCGCTGGATCACGCCTGGCCTGATCGACTGCCACACCCATCTGGTCCATGCCGGCAACCGCGCGAACGAATTCGAGATGCGGCTGGCCGGCGCCACCTATGAAGAGGTCGCCCGGGCCGGCGGCGGCATTGTTTCGTCGGTCAAATCCTTGCGCGCCGCCAGCGAAGATGAACTGGTCACTCAATCGCTGCCGCGCCTCGATGCGCTGATCGCCGAAGGCGTGACCACCGTCGAGATCAAGTCCGGCTATGGCCTCGACCTCGAAAACGAGAAGAAGTCGCTGCGTGCCGCACGGCAGTTGGGCAACCAGCGGCCGGTGACAATCCGCACCACCTTCCTCGGCGCTCACGCGCTGCCGCCGGAAGCCAAGGGCGACAAGGACGCCTTTATCGATCTGGTCGCCAATGAGATTCTTCCAAAGATTGCCGCCGAGGGGCTGGCCGATGCGGTCGACGGGTTTTGCGAGGGCATCGCCTTTTCGCCGGAACAGATGGCGCGCGTCTTCGCTGCGGCAAAGGCGGCCGGCCTGCCGGTCAAGCTTCATGCCGACCAGCTGTCCAACCTGCATGGCGCCGAACTCGCCGCCCGTTACGGTGCGCTGTCGGCCGACCATCTCGAATACACCGATGATGCCGGTGCAGCGGCGATGGCCAAGGCCGGAACCGTGGCGACGATCTTGCCCGGCGCCTACTATTTCATTCGCGAAACCAAGAAGCCGCCGATCGGCCTGTTTCGCCAGCACGGCGTCAGGATGGCTGTCGCCACCGACAACAATCCCGGCACTTCGCCGCTGACCTCACTGCTTCTGACCATGAACATGGCCGCGACCCTGTTCGGCCTGACCGTCGATGAATGCCTTGCCGGCGTCACCCGGGAGGCCGCCCGCGCGCTTGGTTTGCTGGGAGAAACCGGCACGCTTGAGGTCGGAAAATCCACCGACCTGGCGATCTGGAACATCGAGCGCCCCGCCGAACTCGTCTATCGCATGGGCTTCAACCCGCTGCATGCCCGCATCTGGAGAGGACAATGACCGAACTGACCCTGAAGCCCGGCAATGCGACGCTGGCCGACTGGCGCGCCATCTATCGTGGCGCCGTGCCCAAGCTGGACAATGCCTGCCGGCCAAAGATCAAGGCGAGCGCCGAGGCTGTCGCCAGGATCGTTGCCAAGGGCGAGCCGGTCTATGGCATCAACACCGGCTTCGGCAAACTGGCCAGCGTCCGCATCCCGGCCGAGGATCTCGAGACCTTGCAGCGCAACATCGTCCTGTCGCACGCCGCCGGCGTCGGAGAGCCGATGCCGGTTGCTGTCTGCAGGCTGATGATGGCGCTGAAGCTCGCCAGCCTGGCGCAGGGCGCGTCGGGTGTGCGGCCGCAGACCATCGAGCTGCTCGAAGCGATGCTGGCCAACGACGTCATCCCGGTGGTGCCGGCGCAAGGTTCGGTCGGCGCCTCCGGCGACCTCGCCCCGCTGTCGCACATGACGGCGGTGATGATCGGCGTCGGCGAATGCTTCACCCCGCATGGCCGTTTCCCGGCCAAGGTCGCCTTCGTCTCGCATGGATTGGAACCGGTGACGCTGGGCGCCAAGGAGGGCCTGGCGCTGCTCAACGGCACCCAGTTTTCGACCGCCTATGCGCTGGCCGCCTTGTTCGAGGCCGAAGTGCTCTACCAATCGGCGCTGGTCGCTGGTGCCCTGTCGACCGACGCGGCAAAAGGGTCCGACGCCCCCTTCGATCCGCGCATCCATGTGCTGAGAAAGCATCCCGGCCAGATCGAGACGGCCGACGCCCTGCGCAATCTGATGGCCGGCAGCGCCATCCGTGAATCGCATCGGGTTGGCGACGAACGCGTGCAGGATCCGTATTGCCTGCGCTGCCAGCCGCAGGTCATGGGCGCCGCACTCACCGTGCTGCGCCAGGCGGCCGACACGCTGGGCACCGAAGCCAATGGCGTCACCGACAATCCGCTGATCTTCGCCGAGGATGACACCGCGCTTTCCGGCGGCAATTTCCACGCCGAGCCGGTGGCCTTCGCCGCCGACATGATCGCGCTCGCCATCTGCGAGATCGGCTCGCTGTCGGAACGCCGCATCGCCATGCTCGTCGATCCGGCACTGTCCGGCATGCCGGCCTTCCTGACGCCGAAGCCCGGCCTGAACTCCGGCTTCATGATCCCGCAGGTGACGGCGGCGGCGCTCGTTTCGGAGAACAAGCAGAAAGCCTATCCGGCCAGCGTCGATTCGATCCCCACCTCGGCAAACCAGGAAGACCATGTTTCGATGGCCGCGCACGGTGCGCGCCGGCTGATCGGGATGGTCGAGAACGCCACCGCCGTGATCGGCATCGAATTGCTGGCCGCGGCCCAAGGCTGCGATTTCCATGCGCCGCTGGCCTCGAGCGACGCCCTGGAGGCAGTGCGTAAGCTGGTCCGGGCCGAAGTGCCGCATCTCGACAATGACCGCCATTTCCACCCCGATATGGAAAAAGCCATCGCCATGGTGCGCAGCGGTGCGACCATCGTGGCCGCCGGCGGCGTGGCTCTGCCGTCGATTTCCGGAGCGATGTGATGGCAAGCGCGCCCTGGCTGACGGTCACGCCCGGCACAGCCCCGTTGCTGGTGTCGATCCCGCACACCGGCATCGACCTCGCCGGCCTTGAGAATCGGCTGGTCTCGCCCTGGCTCGGCCGCCGCGACTGCGATTGGTGGATCGATAATCTCTATGACTTTGCTGCCGGCCTCGGGGCGACGGTGGTGCACACCGCGATCTCGCGCACCGTCATCGACGTCAACCGCGATCCCTCCGGCGCCTCGCTTTACCCCGGCCAGGCGACGACCGGCCTTTGCCCGACCGAGACTTTCGATGGCGATCCGCTCTATCGCGAGGGCGAAGAACCGGGGCCGTCGGAGATCGACGAGCGTCGCGAGAAATTCTTCGTGCCCTACCATGCCGCCTTGCAGGTCGAGATCGACCGGTTGCGTGGCCTGCACGAAAAGATCGTCCTCTATGACTGCCACTCGATCCGTTCAGTGATGCCGCGCCTGTTTGAAGGCACGCTGCCGGTTTTCAACCTCGGCACCAATGACGGCAGGAGCGCCGATCCGACGCTGCAGGCGATGGTCGGCCAGATCATGGCCGAAACCGGTGAAACCTTTGTCATCAACGGCCGCTTCAAGGGCGGCTGGATCACACGCCATTTCGGCCAGCCGCAACAAGGCGTGCATGCGCTGCAGATGGAACTCTCCAATCGCGGCTATATGCGCGAGCCCGATGGCAAGGGTACGCCGGACAACTGGCCGGTGCCTTACGATGCCGAGTTTGCCGCACCGATCCGCGCCACGCTGCGGAAAATCCTCGAGACTGCGACGTCCTGGGCGCGCGTCTGACATCAGGCCTTTTATGGAGTGACGCCATGAACAATCCTCGCCACAACATCCGCGAAGTCCGCAGCCCGCGCGGCACCGAAATCAGCGCGCGCTCCTGGCTGACGGAAGCGCCGCTGCGCATGCTGATGAACAATCTCGACCCGGATGTTGCCGAAAATCCCAACGAGCTGGTCGTCTATGGCGGCATCGGCCGGGCGGCGCGCACCTGGAACGACTTTGACCGCATCGTCGCCTCCTTGAGGACGCTGGCCGATGACGAGACTTTGCTGGTCCAGTCCGGCAAGCCGGTTGGCGTGTTCCGGACCCACCCGGACGCCCCGCGCGTGCTGATCGCCAACTCCAATTTGGTGCCGCACTGGGCGAATTGGGAAAAGTTCAACGAGCTCGATAAGAAGGGCCTGATGATGTACGGCCAGATGACGGCCGGCTCGTGGATCTACATCGGCACGCAAGGCATCGTGCAAGGCACCTACGAGACCTTCGTCGAGGCCGGCCGCCAGCACTATGGCGGCAATCTCAAGGGAAAATGGATACTGACCGGCGGTCTCGGCGGCATGGGTGGCGCCCAGCCGCTCGCCGCCGTCATGGCCGGCGCCTGCTGCCTGGCGATCGAATGCAACCCGGACTCGATCGATTTCCGCCTGCGCACCCGCTACGTCGACGAGCGCGCCGACACGCTCGACGAGGCGCTGGAAAAGATCGAACGCTGGACCAAGGCCGGGGAGGCGAAGTCGGTCGGCCTGCTTGGCAATACGGCCGACATCGTGCCGGAGATGTTCAGGCGTGGCATTCGCCCCGATATGGTCACCGATCAGACCTCGGCGCATGATCCCATCAACGGCTACCTGCCGAAGGGCTGGACGATGGCCGAGTGGCGCGAGAAGCGCGTCAGCGACCCCAAGGCGGTCGAGAAGGCGGCACGCGCCTCGATGCGCGAACATGTCGAGGCGATGGTGGCGTTCTGGAACGCCGGCGTGCCGACGCTCGACTACGGCAACAACATCCGCCAGGTGGCCAAGGAGGAGGGGTTCGAGAACGCCTTTGCCTTCCCCGGTTTCGTGCCGGCCTATATCCGTCCGCTGTTCTGCCGCGGCATCGGGCCGTTCCGCTGGGCAGCCCTTTCCGGCGATCCTGAGGATATCTACAAGACCGACGCCAAGGTGCGCGAACTGACGCCCGGCAACACCCATCTGCACAACTGGCTCGACATGGCGCGCGAGCGCATCGCCTTCCAGGGCCTGCCGGCGCGCATCTGCTGGGTCGGCCTTGGCGACCGCCACAGGCTCGGACTCGCTTTCAACGAGATGGTGGCCAAGGGTGAGCTGAAGGCGCCTGTCGTCATCGGCCGCGATCACCTCGATTCCGGCTCGGTCGCCTCGCCGAACCGCGAAACGGAATCCATGAAGGACGGCTCGGACGCTGTCTCCGATTGGCCGCTGCTCAACGCGTTGCTCAACACGGCGTCCGGCGCCACCTGGGTGTCGCTGCACCATGGCGGCGGCGTCGGCATGGGTTTCTCGCAGCACGCCGGCATGGTCATCGTCGCCGACGGCACGCCGGACGCCGCAAGGCGCCTGGAGCGGGTGTTGTGGAACGACCCGGCGACCGGTGTCATGCGCCACGCCGATGCCGGCTACGAAATCGCCGTCGAATGCGCCAAGGAGCACCAGCTCAATTTGCCCGGCATTCTCGGCTGATTGGCTGAGCCGATGCGTGTTCTGCGGGCAGCCGAATACCGGTCGATGCCGTGGAAGAACGGCGGCGGCGTGACGACGGAAATCGCCGTCTCGCCCACGGGTGCCGGGTTCGACGATTTCGACTGGCGCGTCTCGATGGCGCGTGTCGAATTGAGCGGGCCGTTCTCGCAATTCGCCGGCATCGATCGCACCCTTGCCGTGCTCGAAGGCGAGGGCATCGTCCTCGAGATTGCCGGCCACCCGCCGACATCCATAAACAGGACGACCGCCCTGTTTTCTTTCCCGGCCGACGTGCAGACCTCGGCTGCGCTGATCGGCGGGCCGATCACCGATCTCAATGTCATGACCCGCCGAAGCCGGGTGACGCATTCGGTCGAACGCCTGGTGATTTCGGCCCCCGTGGAAGTCCGGACTGAAGCCGGCACAACGCTCATCCTATGCTTGGACGGCGACGTCAGCGTGCCCGCCGCTGAACCGGTCCGCCTCGGTCCGCTCGACACGCTGCTGTCCGGTCCGGTCAGCACCGGCCTGCTCGTCCAACCCGCCCATGAGGCAACGCTGTTCGTGATCCGGATCGGCTCTGTCGCCGGCAACGATTAACGCTTGTTTCCAAACATGATCGCGGCACCGGCGAAATATAGCGTAAGCTGCTGGCGGCATCACGAAAAAGCCTGAATCCTCTCCGCCGATCTGGCCTGGCGGGAAGTGGGGTGCTTGTCTTTGAGTTTTGCTGAGAGACGACGCCCTGTCGTGGTGCGGAAACAAACTTTCGGCAAGTGGGGTTTATGCAACCAATTGCATTTGAACCGGTTTTAGGGCCATTGCCGTGGCGGTGACGCCGCTCAGTGCCCGCTTACGGAATTTTCAATGAATATTCAGACGAATCCTGCCCAAATCGAGAAGACAAGCGCGAGCTTCCCGGCCATCACGGAAGAGCCGATTCGATCCAACTTTCTGCCCGAAGAGCGTCTTCGTGTGCTTGGCGAAAGCCTGGCAAAAGGCGACCTCACGGATCTGTTCGGCCTGACGCCCTTCGATTTTCAGGCCCGTATCCGGGACAGCGCCAAGAAGATTTTGGAAGTCTATCGGTCGACCAATGCGGCGCAGGCGAGGGGCGAGACGATCACGCCGGCGGCACAATGGCTGCTCGACAACAATTACCTGGTCGAAGAGACCATTTTCCAGGTCAAGCGCGACCTGCCGCGCCGCTTCTATCGCCAGTTGCCGACCTTGAAACTGCCTGACGGCGGCAGCGTGCCGCGCGCGCTGGCGCTGGCGTGGACCTATGTCGCGCATTCGGACAGTTCCGTTTCGGCGACGATGTTCAAGTCCATCGTCCAGGGTTTTCAGTCGGTCGAGCCGCTGAAGATCGGCGAGCTCTGGGCGCTGCCTTCGCTGTTGCGCTTCGTCCTGATCGAAAATCTCCGCCGGCTGGCCGTCAGGGTCAATCGCACCCGCCAGATGCGCCAGATCGCCAACGATGTGGCCGACAAGGTCCTGGCGACCGACGACAGCGCCGACCGGCAGTCGATCCTGTCCAATTTCAGCGCGCATGCGCAGGACACCACCTTCGCCACCCAACTGCTCTACCGCCTGCGCGATGGATCGCAGAATGCCGGCAAGGCTCTGGAATGGCTGGAAGGCGAGCTCGAAAAGACCGGCTCCGATGCTGAGGAAATCATCATTTCCGAACATCACACGCTGTCCAGCGGCAATGTGACGACGGGCAACATCATCCGCGGCCTGCGCCTCATCAACGACGTCGACTGGACGGTGTGGTTCGAAGGCGTCAGCCGCATCGACACCGTGCTGCGCGAGCGCACCGATTTCGCCGCGCTCGACTTCTTCTCGCGTGACCAGTACCGGACCGCGATCGAGGAATTGGCGCGCCGTTCGAACCTTTCGGAATATCGCGTCGCCGAGAAGGCTATCGAGTTGGCCGGCCACGCCGCCAGCGATGGCGACGGAGACGTGGTTTTAACCGGGCCCGCCCACACCGATGTCGGCTTCTTTCTCGTCGGCCCACGCCGGCTCGAGCTGGAGAAGGCGATCGGCTATCGACCCACCATCAGCCAGACAGTCAAGCGTGCCTTCCGCAAGACCGGGTGGCTCGGCATCGTCGTACCGGTATTTGCGCTGACGGCGCTGCTTCTCGTTCTCTCCGGCAATGCCCTTGCCAATCTCGGCCTGTCGGTGCCCTCGATCGTCCTGATGCTGGCGCTTTTTGCCGTGCCGGCCAGCGAGGGCGCGCTTGCCTTCTTCAACACGGTCGTATCGCTGTTCCTGAAACCGACGCGTCTTGTCGGTTATGATTACCGGCACGGCGTGCCGCCCGAGGCGCGCACGCTGGTGGTGGTGCCGTCGCTGATCGGCTCGCGCGACGATGTCGAGGAAAACATCCGCAACATCGAGGTGCATCATCTCGCCAATACGGCCGATGAAATCCATTTCGCGCTGCTGTCGGACTGGCCGGACTCGAAGACCGAGATCGATGCGGCCGACACCGAAATCCTCGAATTCGCCCGTGCCGAGATCGCTCGTCTCAACGCCCGCTATCCGTCCGAAGGCGCGCCGCGTTTCTACATCCTGCACCGGCGCCGGCTCTTCAACGCGGCGCAAGGGGCCTGGATGGGCTGGGAGCGCAAGCGCGGCAAGCTGCACGAGCTCGATCTTCTGCTGCGCGGCGACAGCGACACCACGTTCCTGCCGCTCGACGTGCCGCTGCCGGAGAACGTCGTCCATGTGATGACGCTCCATGCCGACACGCGCACCACCCGTGACGCGGTCGCCACCCTCGTAGGCAAGCTCTGCCACCCGCTCAACCGGCCGCATTTCGATGCCAGCAAGCGCGTCGTCACCGCCGGCTACGCGATCCTGCAGCCGCGCATCACCGCGTCGCTGACATCAGGCGACGATGCGTCGTTCTTCCAGCGGGTGTTTTCGGCCAATCGCGGCCTCGACCCTTATGTCTTTGCCGTGTCCGATCTCTATCAGGACGTCTTCGGCGACGGCTCCTTCACCGGCAAGGGCCTTTATCACGTCGACGCCTTCGAGGCCGCCCTGCAGGGCCGCATCGAGGAAAACACCATCCTCAGCCATGATCTGCTGGAAGGCGCGCTGGCGCGCGCGGCGCTGGTCACCGACGTCGAACTGGTTGAGGACTATCCGACCCGCTACTCGGTCGACGCCTCGCGCCACCATCGCTGGGCGCGCGGCGACTGGCAGTTGCTTGGCTTCATGCTCGATCCGCGCTCCGGCGTGCCGGCGCTGTCGCGCTGGAAGATGATCGACAATCTGCGCCGCTCGCTGACGCCGATCTTCTGGGTGATGGCGGCGATCGCCGGCTGGACGCTGCTGCCCTTCACGCAGGCCGCGCAATGGCAGGCCCTGCTGATCCTCAGCCTGTTCATGGCGCCGACATTCGATATCGTCAACGCCATCCTGCCCAAGAGCGGCGACCAGACGCCACGCGGCCATTTCTCGGCTCTGGCGCGCGACGTCGCCTTCGGTACCGCCATGGTGGCGCTGAAGATCGTGCTGATGGCGCACAATGCCTGGATGATGGGCGATGCCATCGTGCGTACGCTCTACCGGCTGTTCGTCAGCCGCCAGAACCTTTTGGAATGGCGCACCGCCTCGCAGGCGCACAAGGCGGGCGACAACGATGTCGGATCGTATTACGGCATGATGTATGGCGCCGTGATCATCGGCTTCGTCGGCCTTGCCATTCCGGTGCTGGCCGATTCGACCGGCGCCTTCGTCGCCTTCTTCTTCGCCCTGTTCTGGATTGGCTCGCCGGCCATCGCCAGCTGGATCAGCCGTTCGGCCGAAACCGAGGATCGGCTGCGCATATCGCAGGCCGACATCCATACGTTGCGCACGGTGGCGCGGCGCACATGGCACTATTTCGAAAGCTTCGTAACGGCAGAGCATCACCATCTGCCGCCGGACAATTTCCAGGAAAGCCCGGCGCCGGTGGTGGCGCCGCGCACCTCACCGACCAACATCGGCGTCTACCTGCTGTCCGTCGTTTCCGCCCGCGACTTCGGCTGGATCAGCCTGTCCGACGCCATCACCCGCATCGACGCCACCATGGCGACGATCGAGGGCATGCCGCGTGAGCGCGGTCACCTCTTCAACTGGTACGACACGACGACACTGAAGCCGCTCTATCCGCTCTACATCTCGGCTGTCGACAGCGGCAATCTCGCTGGCCATCTGGTGGCGGTGGCTGCGGCCTGCGCCGAATGGGCCGAAGCACCTTCCGTCCATCTCCAGGGCGATTTCGAAGGCATTCTCGACACGGTCACCATCCTCAGCGAAAGCCTCGATGATCTGCCCGACGACCGCCGTCAGTTGCGCCCGCTGCGCCAGCGTCTCGCCGACCGCCTCGACGGCATGCGGCGCGCTGTCGACACGATCAAGGCGCAGCCCGAAATGGCGTCGATCCGCACCATCAACCTGGCTGTGCTGGCCGGCGAGATCCGCAAATTGGCCACCGCCATCCATACCGAGGCGGTGTCGCCCCAGAGCGACGTCATCGTCGACTGGGCGGCAAGGCTGGAAGCCACCTGCGAAGCGCACGTCCATGACGCGCACAGCGACGACAATGCCGTCGAGGCGCTGCGTGCCAAGCTGCTCACCTTGCGCGAGCGCACGCGCCGTTACGCCTTCGAGATGGATTTCTCCTTCCTGATGCGGCCGGAGCGCAAGCTGTTGTCGATCGGCTACCGGGTCGAGGAACACCAGCTCGACGAGAGCTGCTACGACCTTCTGGCTTCCGAAGCCCGGCTGACCAGCCTGTTCGCCATCGCCAAGGGCGACCTGCCGACCGAGCACTGGTTCCGGCTTGGCCGGCCGATCGTCGAAATCGGTTTCCAGGGCGCCCTGATGTCCTGGTCCGGCTCGATGTTCGAATATCTGATGCCGCCGCTGGTGATGAAGGAGCCGCAGGGCTCGATCCTCAACCAGACCAGCAAGCTGATCATCAAACGCCAGATCCAGTATGGCCGCCAGAAGAACGTGCCGTGGGGCATCTCGGAGGCCGCCTACAATGCGCGCGACCGCGAACTGACCTACCAATATACCAATTTCGGCGTTCCAGGCCTCGGGCTGAAGCGCGGCCTTGGCCAGAACACGGTGATCGCGCCTTACGCCACCATACTGGCGGCCCAGTTCAATCCGCGTGAAGCCGTGCTGAATCTCTCCCGTTTGCGGGAGATCGGGGCGCTCGGCCGCCACGGCTACTACGATGCCGTCGACTTCACGCCGCAGCGCGTGCCGGAAGGCACGGATCATGTCGTCGTCCAGAACTACATGGCCCACCATTCGGGCATGTCGATCGCGGCGGTTGCCGACGCCATCTTCGAAGGTCGCATGCGCGACCGCTTCCACAGCGATCCGGTCATCGAATCGGCCGAACTCTTGCTGCAGGAGAGGGCGCCGCGCGACATCCCGACCGCGACCGTCAGGACCGAGGCCGACGAACGCTCCAAGGACGAGACCGAGGTCGACAGCCCCGACACCCGCATCGTGCTCAATCCGCTGCAGTCGCTGCGGTCGACCAACGTCATGTCGAACGGCCGCTATTCGGTGATGGTCACCGCGACCGGCTCGGGCTACAGCCGCTGGGGCGATCTCTCCGTCACGCGCTGGCAGCCGGATCCGACCGAGGACCGGCTCGGCTCCTACATCTTCCTGCGTGACGCAGGCTCAGGCGACTGGTGGTCGGCTACAGCCGAACCGAAGCGCGCCGCCGAGGAAAAGGCGCAGACCTTGTTCTCCGACGACAAGGCGAGCTTCGTCAAATCCGTGGGCACGTTGCGCTCCGAGGTCGAATGCATTGTCATCTCGGAAGGCAATGGCGAGGGCCGTCGGGTCACGCTCTACAATGACGGTCCGTCCGACCGTCACATCGAAGTGACCTCCTTTGCCGAACTGGTGCTCGGCCTGGAGGCGTCCGACAACGCGCATCCGGCATTCTCGAAGATGTTCGTGGAAACCGAAATCTCTGCCAACAACGCGGCGATCTTCGCCACGCGGCGCAAGCGCGAGACCAGCGAGCCCGATATCGCCATGGTGCATTTCGTCACCGATCCGTCCGGATCGGCGCGCGATGCCGAGGCCGAGACCGACAGGCGCGCCTTCATCGGCCGTGGCCGTACCATCGTCGATGCGGCCGCTTTCGACCCGGGCGCCAGGCTGGGCGGCCATTCAGGCTTTACGCTTGATCCCGTCGCCTCGCTGCGCCGCCAGGTGCGCGTGCCGGCCAACAAGAAGATATCGCTGACCTTCTGGACCGTCGTCGGCGCTGGCCGCACCGAGCTGGACGAAGCCATCGCCCGCCTCGACCATCCGGAGAGCTTTGCCCGCCAGGCCATGCTTGCCTGGACGCGCAGCCAGGTGCAGACCCGCCATATGGGCCTCAGTCTGACCGATGCCGCCAATGTGCAGAAGCTGGCGCGCTATCTGATCTATCCGGATCCGTTCCTGCGTCTTCCCGCTGAATCCATCGCCTCGGGGCTGGGCAAGCAGTCGAGCCTGTGGCCGACAAGCATTTCCGGCGATTTCCCGATCTTCCTGGTCAGGATCGGCGACGTCGCCGATCTCGAAATCGTTGCCCAGGCGCTGCGTTTCCAGGAATATATGCGCACCCGCGGCATGATGATCGACTTCGTCGTCGTCAACGAGCAGGCGTCCTCCTATGTCCAGGACCTGCAGCGGGCGGTCGAGACGCTGTGCGAAAACAGCCGCCTGCGCGGCAAGGAGCTCGGACCTCGCCAGCACATATTCGCGGTGCGCCGCGATCTCATGGACGAAACCACCTACAAGACGCTGCTCGCTGTCGCCCGGGTGGTCCTGCACACGCGCAACGGCACCATCTTCGACCAGATCGAGCGCGCCGAGGCCGCGGCTCTGCAGGCGCGCGACGCTCTGGCAGCATTGCCAATTCCGCGTGAATTGCCGTCGCCGACACCCACGACGCATACTCCTGCCTCGCAGGCAGTGGCCAATGTCAGCGCTGATGGAAGCGGTCTCAGCCAGTGGAACGGCTTTGGCGGTTTCGACGGCGACGGGCGGCATTATGTCGTGCGCCTGGCCGGCCGGCGCACGACGCCGCAGCCGTGGATCAACGTCGTCTCCAACGCCTCGTTCGGCTTCCATACCTCCGCCGAGGGCGCTGCCTTCACCTGGAGCCGAAACAGCCGCGACTACCAGTTGACGCCGTGGTCGAATGATCCGGTCTCGAACCGGCCGGGCGAGGGCCTCTATATCTACGATCAGGCCAGCGGCAAGGCATTCTCGCCGCTCGCTGCCGTGGTGCGCGATCCCACGATGACCTACGAGGCTTGGCACGGCCAGGGTTTCTCGACCTTCCGCTCGAAGCGCGGACCATTGTCGATGGATCTCACCCATGTCGTCGATCCGGTCGATCCGCTGAAGATCTCGCGGCTGCGCATCCAGAATTCCGGCTCGGTGCCGGCGCGGCTGCGTGTCTATGCCTATGCCGAATGGGTGCTCGGCGGGCACCGGTCGCGCACTGCGGCAACCATCGTCCCGTCGCGGGATGCCGCCAGCGGGGCGCTGCTGGCACAAAACCCCTACGGGCTGGATTTCGGCGAGCGCGTTGCATTCCTCGCGGCTGACGGCGGCGTTCATTCGGTGACGACAGACCGGACGGAGTTCCTGGGCCGGCATGGCTCCAGCGAGCTGCCGCAGGCGGTGCTGAGTGGTGCAGCGCTGTCTGGCCGTGTCGAGGCCGGCGACGATCCATGCGCGGCGATTGCCCGCGACGTCGAGATCCCGGCTGGCGGCGACGTGACGCTGCTCTGGCTGCTCGGTGACGCCGAGTCCGCCGAGGAGGCGAGCGCGCTGGTGCAGGAGCATAAGGTCAAGGACTTCGACCAGCGGTTGGCCGACAATGAGCGCGAATGGCGCGGCTTCCTCGACACCATCCAGGTCGAGACGCCTGACAAGGCGCTCGACGCCATGGTCAATCACTGGCTGCCCTATCAGAGCCTGGCCTGCCGCATCCGTGCCCGCTCCGCCTTCTATCAGGCCAGCGGTGCCTTCGGCTTCCGCGACCAGTTGCAGGATACGCTGGCGCTGCTGGCGCATGACCCGCAACTGGCGCGCGACCAGATCCTCAATGCGGCACGGCGGCAGTTCCCCGAAGGCGACGTGCAGCACTGGTGGCTGCCGCGCACGGGTGCTGGCGTACGCACGCTGATCTCCGATGACGTGGTCTGGCTTGCCCACGCCACGGCGCGCTATTTGCTGGTCACCGGCGATGCCACCATCCTCAAGGAGCAATTGGCGTTCATCGATGGACAGCCGCTGGGCGAGGGCGAACACGATGCCTTCTTCACCCCGGAAATCTCGAAGAAGACGGCGTCGCTCTACGACCATTGCGCGCGTGCGCTCGATCTCGCCATCAAGCGCAGCAGCCCCGCGGGCCTGCCGCTGATCCTCGGCGGCGACTGGAACGACGGCATGAACCGCGTTGGCGAGCACGGCAAGGGCGAGAGCGTCTGGCTCGGCTGGTTCCTGCTGAAGACGCTGGGCGATTTCGCCCCCGTCGCCAAGGCCGAGGGCGATGCCAAGCGAGCACAGGCCTGGGCAAAGCATGCCGATGTGCTGAAGCGGGCGCTTGAGAGCACCGCATGGGACGGCGAATGGTACCGGCGCGGCAGTTTCGACGACGGCACCCCTTTGGGGTCTCGCAACTCGCAGGAGTGCAAGATCGACTCGATCGCCCAGTCCTGGAGCGTGCTTTCGGGAGAGGGCGATCCGGCACGGTCGACCACCGCGATGGAGCAAGCAACGAAGCTGCTTGTGGACGACAAGCTGAAGATCGTCAAACTGTTCACGCCGCCCTTCTCGAAGACGGAGAAGGACCCGGGTTACATCAAGAGCTATCCGCCCGGCGTGCGCGAGAATGGCGGCCAGTACACCCATGCCGCCACATGGTTCGTCATCGCGCTCGCCGAGATGGGGCAGGTCGACGAGGCCTATCGCTGTTTCTCGATGCTGAACCCCGTCAACCATGCGACCGACGAGGCCACGGCCGAGCACTATCGTGTCGAGCCCTATGTCGTGGCGGCCGATATCTATGCCGGGGACGACACTGCCGGCAACGGCAAGGGCGGCCGTGGCGGCTGGACCTGGTACACCGGCTCTGCCGGCTGGCTCTACAGGGCTGCTGTCGAAGGCATCCTGGGCATCGAGCGGCGCGGCAAGCGTGTCCAGTTCAAGCCGAAGCTGCCGAGCCACTGGGACGGCTACTCGGCAAATCTCAAAATGCTGGGGGCGGAACTCAAGGTTCGCGTCATCCGCGACAATAAGGCCAAGGCCGTGTCGCTGGAGGTGAATGGGACAAAGGCCAAGGGTTCGGCAGTCGAACTGAAGGACGGCGAAGTTGCCGAGGTGGTCATCCGGATCCCGGCTTGATGCATGTGCTCAAAAACTATGCGCTCGGGCCTGGGATCCGGGGCGCGACTTTTGCCGCCGCGGCGGGATGAGAGGCACCGTCCCGCCTGGCGTTGCCGCCTGCCGATTGAAGGACATGCCACCGAGGAGTGCATGAAATCAAAGGCTTGAGGCGTCCGATAGGGGGCGCCACGAGCAGTGAGAGTTGGCCCTTCCTTCGCATGGAGGGGCATCATGCAGCTTTGTTTCGTTCTATACTTCACTGAAGGCGATTTCGGCCTTAGTCATCCGTCCGACATTGTTGCTGACTAAAATTGTGGCAGCACGTGCCAACTGCCATGATTTCGCCGCATGCCTGACATTTTACCTGTCTTCTCAAACCGTTAGGTGATCACGGCAGATTTCGGAACGTCGCCATCTTTTGTTCGCTCTAAGGGAACTGAAGGGGTACACGGCCATTGTTTTGCGACGTATCAACCGGTACGAATAAAATGATGCAGTGCACAATAAACAGCGTGGCGGAGTAACTGGGGTGACCCTTCTGCAAATCTACTGGCGAGCTCTCGGTTATCTGGCCGCGGACAGGAAACGCGTTGCGTTGATCTGTTCGGCCAACGTGGCTCTCGCCATCGTAGCGCTTCTCGAGCCGATTATGTTCGGTCGCGTCATCGGCGCCATCTCCGAGCGTGGCTCTGTCTTCACCACGCTGGTCATGTGGGCCGGTCTCGGCGCCTTCAACATCGTTGCTTTCGTCATGGTGGCGCGCGGCGCTGACCGTTTTGCCCATGCCCGGCGCAGCGAAGTGCTTTGCGAGTCCTTCGAGCGCGTGATCACCATGCCGCTCGCCTGGCACCATCAGCACGGCACCTCCAATGCGCTGCATACGATGCTGCGCGCCGTCGAAACCCTGTTCAGCCTTTGGCTCGAATTCATGCGCCAGCATCTGTCCACGGCTGTCGCCCTCGTACTGCTGGTTCCGACCGCGATCAGCATGGACCTGCGCATGTCGCTGGTGCTGCTTGGCCTCGGGCTGCTCTATGTCGGCATCGGCCGGATGGTCATGCGCCGCACCAAGGCGGGCCAGGCCGCGGTCGAGCGCCACTACCACAAGGTGTTCGCGCATGTGACCGACTCGGTCAGCAACGTTGCGGTGCTGCAGAGCTACAATCGCCTCGGCCACGAGGCCGATACGCTGCGCCGCTACGTTAAGAACCTGCTCGACGCGCAGAACCCTGTTCTCGACTGGTGGGCGCTGGCCAATGCCTTGCACCGTCTGTCATCGGCAATCTCGATGCTGATCGTGTTGTCGATCGGCTCCTATCTCGTCACTCGTGGTCAGTTGGGTGTCGGCGACGTCATTGCCTTCACCGGTTTTGCCACGATGCTGATCGCTCGCCTCGACCAGATGTCGGCTTTCGCAAACCAGATTTCCGAGGCCCGTGCCAAGCTCGAGGATTTCTACCATCTCGAGGACTCCGCGGCTGATGCCGCCGAGCCGGACGGCCTGCGCGATCTTGCCAACGTCACCGGCCATGTCCGCTTCGAGAATGTCGGCTTCGAATTCGCCAATTCCGGCCAAGGCATCGACGACGTGTCCTTCGAGGTGCAGGCCGGCCAGACCGTCGCCATCGTGGGCCCGACGGGCGCCGGCAAGACCACGCTCATCAACCTGCTGCAGCGTGTCTTCTCGCCGTCCCATGGCCGTATCCTGATCGACGGCATCGACACCCGCACCGTGACCCGCAAGTCGGTGCGCCATTCGATTGCCACCGTGTTCCAGGATGCTGGGCTGCTCAACCGCTCGATCGAGGACAACATCCGTGTTGGCCGCGCCGATGCAAGCAATGACGAGATCCATGCCGCCGCCAATGCGGCTGCCGCACAGGACTTCATCCTGTCGAAGAGCAATGGTTACGACACGGTGGTTGGCGAACGTGGCGGGCAGCTCTCGGGCGGCGAACGTCAGCGCATCGCCATTGCCCGCGCCGTGCTGAAGGACGCACCGATCCTGGTGCTCGACGAGGCGACCAGCGCGCTCGACGTCGAGACCGAGGACCGCGTCAAGGAAGCGATCGACGAGCTGCGCCGCGACCGCACGACCTTCATCATCGCCCACCGCCTGACCACCGTTCGCGACGCCGATCTGGTCGTGTTCATGGACAAGGGCAGGGTGGTCGAGATGGGCGGCTTCACCGAGCTGTCGCTGCGCAATGGCCGCTTCGCCAGCCTGCTGCGCGCCGGCGGCCTGCTCAACGACGAGGAGGTTCGCCGCCTCAGCCGCACCGTGCAGCAACAGCAGGAAGCGGCTGCCTGAGCCTCTTTCTTTTACCTCCCCCTTGTGGGGAGGTCGGACCGTAGGTCCGGGTGAGAGTACAGGCACGGCCGCCCCAATTGCGTCTGCGACACCACCGCTCGATTGCCCCAAACGCGTTGGCGGTTTATGTAGAACCGCATGAGCGACACGACTTCACGCCTGACCGGCTGGATGGATCTCGCCAACCCGACGCGCTTCGTCGGGCTGGCGGACAAGGTCGTGCCATGGCTGGCCACGATCGCCACACTGATCCTCGCCGTGGGGCTCTATATGAGCTTCGCCGCGCCTGAGGATTTCCAGCAGGGCATCACCGTCCGCATCATGTATATCCACGTGCCTTTCGCCTGGCTCGCCATGATGTGCTACACGCTGATGGCGGTCTCGGCGCTCGGCACGCTCGTCTGGCGGCATCCGTTGGCCGATGTCGCGCTGAAATCCGCAGCGCCCATCGGCGCCGTCTTCACCGCGCTGGCGCTGATCACCGGTTCGATCTGGGGCAAGCCGATGTGGGGCACCTGGTGGGTCTGGGATGCTCGGCTGACTTCGGTGTTCGTGCTGCTCCTGATGTATCTCGGCATCATCGCGCTGACCCGCGCGCTCGACGATGCCAGCCGCGCCGCCTGGGCCGCGGCCATCATCACGCTGGTAGGCTTCATCAACATCCCGATCATCAAGTTCTCGGTCGACTGGTGGAACACGCTGCATCAGCCGGCCTCGGTGTTCCGCATGGGCGGCTCCACCATCGACCCCAGCCTGCTATGGCCGCTGCTGGTGATGGCGCTCGGCTTCACCGTGCTGTTCTTCGCGCTGCACCTGATGGCGATGCGCACCGAAATCCGCCGCCGCCGGGTGATTGCCATGAGACGGGTCGCGGCTAGGCAGGCAGAGAGACGCGATTAGGTTTCCCCCTCTCGCCGCTCGAATTGCGACCAGCAGCAACCTTACTCCTGCTTTCGCCTGAACAATGCTGCTGTGTTGCTGTATAGCAACGAGGTGTCCCAAAAGGTCGCCTCGACTTCGTCCGTCCGTTGACATCTTCCCCTGAGCCGAGCTGAGTGCCATTCAGTGTTATTGAGCGGGGAATCGACGATGAAACTGCGTTTGCTGGCTGGGGTATCGATACTCGCATTGGGGCTTGGCTGGAGTTCGGCGCACGCCGCCGATGCTGTCGTCGACGCCCCGAGGGCCGAGGATCTCTGGTATGTCACACTGTTTGGTGGCGCCAGTTTCCCCAATGATGTGAAGACGGACTACGATGGTTCTCGGTATTCAGTCGATCTTAATACTGGCTTCGTGATCGGCGGTGCTGTCGGTCGGCGCATCAACGATGTGTTTCGTGTCGAAGGCGAATTGTCCTACGCGCGCTACAAAGCAAGTTCTTTTAGCGGCAGTTACGACGGTGTTGTCTTCAACTCAGGCGATGCGGCCGGCAATTTGTCAGCGACCTATCTGCTCGCCAATGTCTGGGCCGACGTTGCGCATTTTGGCGATGCCAAGCTCTATGTCGGCGGCGGTATCGGCGCAGCTTATGTTACCGCCGATACCCATTTTGACGGTGACGACTTTGGATATGGGCCTGGCGGCTGGGGTTTCGCCGGCCAGTTGGGAACCGGTGTCACCTATGCGGTGACGCAGAATGTCGACCTCGATTTCGGCTATCGCTTCAAGGCCGTCTCCAACGTCGATCTGGACGACAATGACGGCAGCAATACCTACAAGGATGCCAAATTGTACTCCCACAATCTGCAGTTTGGCGTTATCTACAAGTTCTGATTTGACCGGCCTGTCACAAGCCGCGACCTGGATTTGACGGATGCCGCTTTTGCCCCGCCGGCAACCTCTGGGTCTGCCGGCAATAATGCCAGCCTCCCTTCCGACCGCCGGTGAACCGGCGGAAAAGACATTGCAGCGCGGCATCGACCTGCAACGGCGCAAGCGTTTTCGCGAGGCCGAGTTCTGCTACCAGACGGTGCTTCGCACGCAGCCGAAAAATGCCATGGCGCTGAACCTCATGGGCACTCTGGCCATCGAGGCCGAGCATCATGACGCCGCCATTGCCTATATGGAAAGGGCGGTCAAGCTCGAACCGGGCAACGCTATCTTCCGCAACAATCTCGGCAACGCCTATAATGTCACCGGTGACATCGAGCGCGCCCGCAAACATCTAAAGAAGGCGATCGCGCTCGACGGCCGGCTCATCGAAGCTTTGTGCAATCTCGGCCGGTCCTACCGCAGCCAGCTCGAGGGCGACGTCGCCGAAGGTTTCTATCGCCGGGCGCTGGCGGTCGACAGCCAGTCGCTGACGGCCCTTGCCGGTATGGGCGATCTGCTCACCGACATCGGCCGGCAGGCCGAGGCGGTCGAATGTTTTGGCCGCGCGCTTGCCATCGACCCGAGCCATGTCGAGGCGCTGGCCGGAATGGCGCTAGCGCGCCGGGCGGTCAAGGACGATCCAGCGTTGCCTTTAATACGGGCTCGCCTGGAATTGCCCATGACAACCGATCGCGAGCGGGTGGTGCTGCACCACGCCGCCGGCAAGATGCTCAACGATCAGCGCGAGTATCGCCTGGCCATCCGCCATTTCGCGCAGGCCAAGGCAATTTCCGGCAATGATTTCGACATTGACCGGCACACCCAGCTTTACGACAGTTTCATCGACACTTTCGATGCCGACTTCTTCGCGGCGCGGTCGAAATTGGGAAATCCGTCGAGACGCCCGGTCTTCATCGTCGGCATGCCACGGTCGGGAACAACGCTGACCGAGCAGATATGCGCCAGTCATCGCGAAATCTATGGCGCGGGCGAACTGCCGACCATTCGCTCATTGGCCGGTGAACTCGGGTTCGACAAGCTCGATCCTTCTGTCTTCACCAAGGCTATGGCGGCGCTCACTCCGGCCAAGGCGAAAGTGCTTGGCTCGAAATATCTTGACGATCTCAACAAGCGCAACAGCAAGGCGCGGCTGGTCGTCGACAAGATGCCGCACAATTTCGAACTGCTGGCCTTCATCAGCCTCATCTTGCCAAATGCCCGCATCATCCATTGCCGGCGCGACCCGATGGACAATTGCACGTCCTGTTTCATGCATAATTTTTCCGAAGCGCATGGCTACAATGCCGATCTGAACAAGCTGGGGCAGTATTACCGGCAATATGATCGCTTGATGCGCCATTGGGCCAAGGTCGTCCCGCTTGATATCCACGACATGCCCTACGAAGAAACGGTGGCCGATTTCGAAAACCGAGCGCGTGGATTGATCGGGTTCCTCGGGATCGAATGGGACGATGCCTGCCTCCGTTTCCACGAAACCGAGCGCACGGTGCGGACGCCGAGCCGCTGGCAGGTGCGCCAGCCGATCTATTCATCCTCAGTCGAGCGCTGGAAACTCTACGGCGACGCCCTCGATCCATTGAAAGCGGCGCTGGGTCCAGTTCTTCAACGCTGAGTGGCGTTCAGTTCGGGCGCGTCGGTCTCACCCCATCCTTCCCCGCGCGGCCACCGGCAGCGTTTCCAGCACCTTGTCGCCGTCGACCAGATTGACCTCGTTGAACAAATTGGTGACGACGCAGCAATGGTCGGGCACGACACGCACGCGCTCGCCGATGCGCAGCTTGCCGTCGCCCGAAAGCGTGACGGTGCCGTGCTCCTCGCTCAGGCCCGTCACCCGCGCTCCCGACACGCCGAGCAACTCGCCGAAATCGGCGAGACCCAGCGTGTCGCTGGACAGCGCCTTGCTGCCGGCATCGAGGATAGCGCGCGTCGCTGTGGGATGGCTGACCACCGTCGACAGCACCGTCAGCGCACAGTCGTCGAGGCCGCCGACGCCTTTGGCGACTTGATAGCGGTCGAGATAGATGTAGGTGCCTGGACGATACTCGGTGACAACGGATGTATCGCTGGAGCGCCACATATCCGGCGTGCCGCCGCTGGAGATGCGGTCGCAGGCGAGGCCCGACGCGGCAAGTGCCTGCTTGGCCCCGGCGAGCCAGGCTTCGGCCTCCGCTGCCCGCCCGGCGGCCGGGTAGGTCATCAGTCCGCCGAAGGCGAGGCCACCGGCTCTGTCGATCTGTCTTGCC
>NZ_RZQY01000270.1:0-7605 GCF_003998575.1 Mesorhizobium sp. M7A.F.Ca.CA.001.10.2.1
GAGGTTCAGCTTGATTCGCCGATCAAGGTGACCAAACACTCCGCCGCCGAGCCGCCAAGCAAGATGGGCTTCAAGCCGGGCTCGGTGATGCGACTCGACAACGCGCTGAAGATGATGCTGGTCAAATCGGCCAACGACATCGCCATGGCGGTGGGCGAAAATGTCGGCGGTTCGCAGGCGGCCTTTGCCGACCGGATGAACGCCGAAGCGACCCGGCTCGGCATGAACGGCACGCATTTCGTCAATCCGAACGGGCTCTATTCGCCGGATCAGTACACGACGGCGCGCGACCTCGCCGTGCTGGTGATGGCGATCCGCCGCGAATTTCCGCAATATGCGCCGTGGTTCTCGATCGAAGGCCTTGCCGTCGGCAAGAAGGCTATCCCCAACTACAATCTCTTGATTGGCCGTTATCCCGGCGCCGATGGCATGAAGACCGGCTTTGTCTGCCCTTCCGGCTTCAACATGATCGGTTCGGCGACCCGCAACGGGCGCACGCTGGTCGCGGTGGTGCTTGGCGAGAAATCGGCGGTCACACGTGCCGAGACCGCGGCAAAACTGCTCGATCAAGGTTTTGACGCGCCTGCCGCCGGCTCGGCCACCGTCACCACGCTGGCGCCCTATGGCGACACGGTCTCGCCCAACGACATGAAGGACGAGGTCTGCAAGAAGAAGACGCCGCAGGAGCAGTCGGAGGCGCCGCCGGTCGTCGCCAAGGACGTGCCGAAATCGCCCTATCAGGAAAAGCTCGACCATGTGCCGACGCTGGTTGCCGTCGGCCTTGGCGGCGCCACCGGTCCGGCGCCGAAGGCCATCCTCGACCGGGGCGGTCAGGAATATGCCGATGTGCCGATCCCGAGCTGGCGGCCCGACAGGCCGGCACCGGCCGGCGCAGGCCCGAAGATTGCCGGCTCCGCCGCGCAGGGCGACCAGCCGGCCAAGGTTGCGAACTAGCCAATGGGCAGCGGCTTCCCGATCCCCGTCTCGGTGCTGACCGGCTTCCTAGGCGCCGGCAAGACGACGCTGCTCAACCGGCTGCTCAAGGATCCGGCGCTGGCCGACACGGCGGTAATCATCAACGAGTTCGGCGAGGTGGCGATCGACCATTTGCTGGTCGAGCAGTCTTCCGACGGCATCATCCAGCTTTCGGACGGCTGCCTTTGCTGCACGGTGCGCGGCGAACTGGTCGACACGCTGGCCGACCTGGTCGACCGGCTGCAGACCGGCCGCATCGCCCGGCTTGCCCGCGTCATCGTCGAGACCACCGGCCTTGCCGACCCGGCGCCGGTGCTGCAGTCGATCATGGCGCATCCGGCGCTGATCCAGGCCTTCCGGCTCGACGGCGTCATCACGCTGGTCGATGCCGTCAACGGCAACGCCACGCTCGACGCCCATGTCGAGGCGGTCAAGCAGGCTGCCGTCGCCGATCGCATCGTGCTCAGCAAAGCCGATCTGGTCGCCGATCCCAATGAGTTGGAAATGCTTCGGGCGCGCCTGCGGCAGATCAATCCGGGCGCCGAACTGCTCGATGCCGGTGACACGGGGACAGGCGTGGCGGCGCTGTTTGATTGCGGCCTCTACAACCCGGCAACCAAATCCGCCGATGTGCGGCGCTGGCTGGGCGAGGAAGCCGCTCATGATCATCACCATCATGATCATGATCACCATGATGGGCATGATCACGAACATGGCCATGACCACGGTCATCGCCACGATTCGCGGGTGCGTTCCTATTCGCTGGTGCATGACGGCCCGGTGCCGTTTTCGGCGATCGAGATGTTCCTCGACCTGCTGCGCTCGACACATGGCGAGCGCCTGCTGCGCATGAAGGGCGTCATCGAGCTCAGGGAAGACCCGTCGCGGCCTTTGGTGATCCATGGCGTGCAGAAGATACTGCATCCGCCGGTGCAATTGCCGTCCTGGCCAGATGGCCAGCGCGGCACGCGGCTGGTGCTGATCACGCTCGATATGCCCGAAGATTATATCCGCAGGCTGTTCGCCGCCTTCACCAACCGGCCGTCGATCGACACGCCCGATCGCGCCGCGCTGGAAAACAACCCGCTGGCGATTGCCGGGCGGTAGCTCCCACGATTACGGCGCGCCGCACTCGACCAGGAAGCGATGGCCGCCGGAGACCGCCGCCGTTTCAATCAACTGGTGGCCGCTCTCCGAACAGAATGCCGGAATGTCGATGACGGCCAGCGGGTCGGTGGTCTCCAGCCAGAGCCGGCTGCCCGGTTGCATCCCCGCCAGGCGCTTCTTGGCCTTGAGCACGGGCAAGGGGCAGTTCAGCCCCTTGAGGTCATAAATAGCGGCGCGATCATCCACGGGCGAAATCAACCGCCGAACATGCCGAGCAGCTTGTTCTTCAGCTTCGTCACGCGGCTCTCGTCGGCACTCGCCGCTTGCGTCTCAGCCATCGGTGCCGCTTCCGAAGGGGCCGCGATGGTCGCGGTGGCGACGGGGGCTTCCTTGGCGGCCTTTTCGGCCTCCTTTTCGGCCAGAGCCTGAGCCTTGGCGGCTTCCTTGGCTTGCTTGGCCGCCTCTATGGCAGCCAGCCTCTGCTCCTCGGCCTTCTGCTTGGCCGCCTTTTCGGCGTCGAGGGCCGCCATCTTGCGGCCGGCAGGCGAATCGATGCGGCCCATGCGCGCCGTCTCGGTGACCGAGCCGTCATTGTTGAGCGACGGCGGATCGATCGGCACGCGTTCGCCGCGTGCGCGGCGCTTGGACCAGTCGGAAACGATGCTGGCTTCCTTGATGCCGGCAATGGTCGGCTTGGGCGCCGGCACGCTGGCCTTGACCGCGCCGCTGAACGCAGCGTCGTAGGTGCTCATGTAGGAATTGTAGGCGCTCTTCAGCGAATCAGGTTGCGTGGTCGCCGGGCAGGCGCCGGCCGGATCGAATGTCTGACCGTCGGCGGCAACCTGGTTGAAGACATAACGCTTCTCGCAGACATCGACCTTCGGCGGCACCTTGGTGATCTCGAAATTGTCGTAGCCGACCTTCAGCATCTTCCAGAAGTCGTAATTCGGGTCGTTGCGGTAGCGCGCCATGTTGGCGGCGGTCATGCGGAACGGAAACGCCTGGATCTGGAACTCGGTCTGGCCGCCCTGGAAGGCGTCGCGGCCGAAGGCATAGATCTGCTCGATCTGCGCATCGGTCATCGAATAGCAGCCCGACGACGAGCAGGCGCCGTGCACCATCAAATTGGAGCCGGTACGGCCATTGGCGCGGTCATAGGCGTTGGGATAGCCGATGTTGAAGGACAAATGGTAGTTCGAGCGCGGATTCATCTGCGCCGGGCGCACCGTGTAGAAGCCTTCCGGCGCCTGGCGGTCGCCTTCGGTGTATTTCGGCCCGAGCTTGCCCGACCATTTGCAGATGTCGTAGCTCGCCACCATGTCGTAGCGGCCGTTGGTTTTGGCCTTCCAGATTTCGAGCTTGCCTTCTTCCTTGAAGATGCGGGCCATCACCGACGAGGTGCGGACCATGCCCTTGGCCTTCATGTCGGCAAGGATCTTGTCGGGCAGCGGCTTGTTGGCCTCCGGGGCAAAATCCTTCATCGACGAATTGTTGCAGCCGGCAACGCCGAGGGCGGCTATCAGGATTCCGGTGCGGGCAAGCTTGACAAACATGGCTACGGATATCGTCTTTTCTCTGGCGCCAGGACGCTTCCTGCCCCGGCTGCTACACTGCGCATCGACGGACCCTAAGCCCGTTAACCCTAATAAATTCCTTACCGCAAGTGCCGACGCATCCCCCTGCGGCAGTCTCATTGAGCCGAATGCAGCGGCATTTTTGTGGCAAAAATGCTCCGCCCCGCCACATTGTTGCGGCGAAGGCTGCCTGTGGTCAGAGACTGCGGCCCATGGCCAGGTATTTTTCGCGGCGCTGCTCGCGGAAATCGGTGTTGGCGCCGGCAAAATCCTTCATCGTCCTGGCGATGAGGTCTCCGGTCGCGGCGATCACCGTTTCGGCGCCGCGATGCGCACCGCCGAGCGGCTCGGGGATGATGGCGTCGATGATCTTTAATTCAAAAAGATCCTGCGCGGTGATCTTCATGTTGGTCGCCGCGTCCTTCGATCGCGTTGTGTCGCGCCACAGGATCGAGGCGGCCCCTTCCGGCGAAATCACCGAATAGATGGCGTGTTCGAGCATGTAGACGCGGTTGGCGGTGGCGATGGCAATGGCGCCGCCCGAACCGCCTTCGCCGATGACCACCGAGATCGACGGCACTTTCAGGCCGAGACAGGTCGAGGTTGAACGGGCGATAGCCTCCGCCTGGCCGCGCTCCTCGGCGTTGACACCGGGATAGGCGCCGGCCGTGTCGACCAGCGTCAGCAGCGGGATCTTGAAGCGGTCGGCCAGTTCCATCAGCCGTGCCGCCTTGCGGTAGCCCTCCGGGCGAACCGATCCGAAATTGTGTTTCAGGCGGCTGGCTGTGTCGGAACCTTTTTCCTGGCCGATGATGGCAATGGGTTCGCCGCGGAAACGGGCGAAACCGCCGACGATCGCCTGGTCCTCACCGAAATTGCGGTCGCCGGCCAGCGGCGTGAAATCGGTGAGCAGGCCCTTGATATAGTCGACGCAATGCGGCCTGTCGGGATGGCGAGCCACCTGCACCTTCTGCCACGGCGTCAGCGCCTTGTAGGCGTCGCGCAGCGCGTCGCGGGAGCGCTTCTCGAGACGGCTGATCTCGTCGCCGACATACCGACCGCCTCGCCATTCTCGGCAAGCTTCTTCAGCTCGAGGATCTTGCCCTCGAGGTCCTGCACCGGCTTTTCGAAATCGAGGTAATTATACATGCGTGAGCGGACCGATACGTCGGAAGGCAGTGGCTGACGGAACCCTTGAATCCAAGGCTCCGGGCGGTGAAATGTCGTCCTCACATAGCGATATGAGGCCTAGTCGGCAAGCGGATGATGATCGTTGACCAGCCGCACCAGCCGCTCTTCCAGCACATGGGTGTAAATCTGTGTCGTCGATATGTCGGCATGGCCAAGCAATTGCTGCACGGCACGGAGATCGGCGCCGTTCTGCAGGAGATGGCTGGCGAAAGCATGGCGCAGCACGTGCGGCGAGATCTTCGCCGAGGCGATGCCGGCCCTTGCCGCCAGCCCCTTCAGGTCACGCGCAAAGACCTGACGCGAGAGATAGCCGCTGTCGGAGGCGGCCGGAAACAGGAACGGACTGTCGGCAAAGGCTGGCACCTTGGCGCGGGCGGCGAGCCAGGTCTTCATCGCCGCGCGTGCCTTGGCCGAGAGCGGCACCATGCGCTCCTTGTCGCCCTTGCCGCGCACCATGAAAAAACGGTCGTCGCGCTGCGCCACCGTCACCGGCAGACCGACCAGCTCGGAAACGCGCAGGCCGGTGGCGTAAAGCACCTCGACCAGCGCATGCAGGCGCAGTGACGCCAGACTGTCCCCATCGCCCGACGAGACATCGCCGGCCTCCAGCGCCGCTCGGTCGATCAGCCGGCCGGTGTCGGCCTCGCTCATCGTCTTGGGCAGCGGACGGCCCTTTTTCGGGCTGTCCAGCGTGCCGGTCGGGTCATCGCCGCGCAGGCCTTCGGCGTAGAGGAATTTGAAGAACTGGCGGATCGCCGACAGTTTGCGCGCCTGCGACGTGGCGGCAAAGCCGCGGGCGGCAATGTCGTCGAGATAGGCGCGGATATCGGCGGCGGCGGCACCAGCCAGCCCGCCATCGATCGCGCCAGAAGCGTCCTCGAGGTCGCGGCGGTAGGAGGAAAGCGTATTTTCGGCCGCGCCCCGCTCGGCGCTCATCATTTCGAGAAAGGCTTCGATGCGGGCGGCGCTGTTCATTCAACTTTTCTTCGGGTTCAGCTTTTCTTGGGGTTCAGCTTTTCCGGAGGGATGCGCACGCTCATTTCGCCCTTCTTTGGCTCGACGAACATCACCAGTGCGAACATCGCACCATAGGCAATGCCTGCCAGAATCGCTGTTACCACGACAAAGCGAAACAGTGTCGGCATCAGTTTTCGCCCGTCTTCTTGTTCTGCGTTTCCAAACCCTGTCCCCTTATGGGACGCCAATCCGGCCAATTCAAGGACGAAGCTGAGGCCTGTTAGCAACTTCTGATGCAGACCTTGCCGGTCCATATCGGGTTCAAGGCACTTGCCCTGCTTGACGCAAACGGGCTTTTCATGTCGATACGCCGGCAAAGAGGGCCTTCGAAACATCCGATGAACGCGTTGCCAGCAAATCCTCCAGACGAGACCTACGCCGCGTTGCTTGGCCGGCTGGGCAGCCGTTCCGTCGTCTTCGTCGGATTGATGGGTGCCGGCAAGACGGCGATCGGCCGCAAGGTGGCGACGATGCTGGCGCTGCCCTTCATCGACAGCGACCAGGAGATCGAAAGCGTCTCGCGCATGACCGTTCCGGAGCTGTTCGAGCGCTATGGCGAGACCGAATTCCGGGCGCTGGAGCAGCGCGTCATCCTGCGCGTGCTGGAAAACGGCCCGCAGGTGCTGTCGACCGGCGGCGGCGCCTTCATGAATGCGCAGACGCGCGAGGCGATTGCAGCGCAGGGCGTGTCGGTATGGCTGAAGGCCGAGCTCGATCTTCTGATGGACCGCGTCTCCAAGAAACAGAACCGGCCATTGTTGAAAAGTGCCGATCCGCGCGCCGTGCTGGAGCGGCTGATGGGCGAGCGCTATCCGGTCTACGCGACATCTGATGTCACCGTGCCGACCCGCGACGACCGCAAGGAAGTCATCGCGACCGAGGTGGTGGACGCGCTGTGCCGGCATTTCGGCATCGATGAGACGACGGCGACGGGCGAGGTGGAACAGTGAGCATCGAGGCACCCGTTGTCGTCGAAGTCGGCCTTGGCGACCGGACCTACGATATCCTGATAGGTTCGGGGTTGTTGGCCCGCGCGGGCGCCGAGATATCGGGCCGCCTGCCGGGTACACGCGCCGCGGTCGTCACCGACGCCAATGTCGCGGCAGCGCATCTCGCTGCCCTTCAGGCCAGCCTCGAAACGGACGGCATCCAGACCGCCGTGATCACGTTGCCGCCCGGCGAGAAGACCAAGAGTTTTGCTCATCTCGAAGAGGTGGTCGACGGTGTGCTGGCTGCGAAACTGGAACGCGGCGACATCGTCATCGCCTTCGGCGGCGGCGTTATCGGCGACCTTGCCGGCTTTGCCGCCGGCATCGTGCGGCGCGGGATGAATTTCGTGCAGATCCCGACCTCGCTGCTGGCGCAGGTCGATTCCTCGGTCGGCGGCAAGACCGGCATCAACAGCCCACGCGGCAAGAACCTCGTCGGCGTCTTCCATCAGCCGAAACTGGTGTTGGCCGACACCGGGGTGCTCGACACGCTGCCTATCCGCGAATTCCGCGCCGGCTATGCCGAACTCGCCAAATACGGGCTCATCGACCGGCCAGAATTTTTCACCTGGCTGGAAAAGAATTGGGTCCAGGTTTTCGCCGGCGGGCCGGAGAGGGCGCAGGCTATTGCCGAAGCCTGCCGCGCCAAGGCCGAAATGGTTGCGCGCGACGAATTCGAGACCGGCGACCGCGCGCTGCTCAATCTCGGCCACACATTCGGCCACGCGCTGGAAGCCGCCACCCGGTATGAC
>NZ_RZQY01000271.1:0-7565 GCF_003998575.1 Mesorhizobium sp. M7A.F.Ca.CA.001.10.2.1
GCCAATGCCTGATCAAGTTTGGAGGCCTGATCAAGTTTGTGGGCCTGATCAAGTCTGAGGGCCTGTTCGAGTTCCGGCATGGCGCTACCTCAACCAGCGTTCGAGGCGCGCCATCGCCTCGATCATGTCGTCGTGGCTGCCGGCGTAGGAGAAACGCATCGTGCGGTGCCCGGCCTGAGTGTCGAAGTCTTGGCCGGGTGTTGCCGCGACATGCGCCTCGGCCAGCATCTTGCGCGCGAAGGCCATGCTGTCATTGGTATGCCTGGTGACGTCACAAAAGGCATAGAAGGCGCCGTCCATGGGCGCCGCCAGCGGAAAGCCGAGTTCCGGGAGGCGTTTCATCAAAAGCTCGCGATTCCAGGCATAGCGACCCTTGACCGCCTCCAACTCCTCGGTCGCCCTGAACGCTTCGATCGCCGCGATCTGCGACAGTTCCGGCGGCGAGATATAGAGGCTCTGGGCGACGCGCTCGACCGGCCGCACCAGCTCTTGCGGCAGCACCATCCAGCCGATGCGCCAGCCGGTCATGCAGTAATATTTGGAGAAGGAGTTGATCACGGTCACGTCGCCTCCATAGGCAAGCGCCGTGGTGTCGGGGGCGGCATAGGCGAGCCGGTGATAGATTTCGTCGGAGATGACGGCGATGCCGAGGTCTTGTGCCGTCCTCACCAGGGCCGCCAGTTCATCGGCCGGTATGACCGCGCCGGTTGGATTGGCGGGACTGGCGAAGAGAACGCCTTTCAGCGGCTTTTCACGATGCGCGGTCTCGAGATGGCCGGCATGCAGGTAGGCGGCGTCGCCGAGCTCGATCTCGACCACCTCGATGCCGAGCGCGGCCATGATGTTGCGATAGGCGGGATAGCCGGGTGCCGCGATGGCGACGCGGTCACCCCCGTCGAACATCGCCAGGAAGGCAAGGTTGAAGGCGGCCGACGATCCAGTGGTTACCGCGATCCGGCCGGGCTCGATATCAAGCCCGTAATGATCGGCGTAGTGTCCGGCGATCGCCTTGCGAAAGCCTGCCAGTCCCAGCGCGTCGGTGTAGCCGATGCGTCCATCCTGCAGCGCCTTGGCGGCTGCGGCGCGAACCAGAACCGGTGCGGGATCGGAGGGCTGGCCGACGGCCATCGAAACAACCGGCACGCCCTGGGACTTCAGCCGGTTTGCCTCTGCCAGAATGTCCATCGCATGGAAGGGCTCGACATTGCCACGACGTGAGAGCGAGACGACCATTAAACCAGTATTCCCGATGACTGACGGCGCCAGGCACTGGCGCATGTGCCGCACAAATGCCCGATTGATGTGAGGATCACAAGTTGAGGAAGTTTCCGGCGCCGACTTTTCATCTTTCGCCCGCTCGTCTACCAGTGGAGCCATCATGTTGAGCCGACCCAGATCGACGATTGCCCAGGCAGCGCGCGTCTTCGCGACGCTTTCGCTTGGCGTTGCCGTTGCAATGGCGAGTTCGGTCAGCGCCTTTGCCCAGAACGTGCCGGTGGTGCGCGACGCCGAGATCGAGGCGCTGGTTCGCGATTACGCGCGGCCGATCTTCAGGGCGGCTGGCCTGGCGAATGACGGCATCGACATCGTTCTGGTCAATGACCAGAGTTTCAACGCCTTCGTCACCGGGCGCCGGCTGTTCATCAACACCGGCGCGCTGATGACGGCTGAAACGCCCAACGAGATCATCGGCGTCATCGCCCACGAAGCCGGTCATATCGCCGGCGGCCACCAGCAGAAACTCCGCGACCAGCTTGAACGCGCCAAGACGATGGCCATCATCGCGACGCTGCTGGGTGCCGGTGCCATGGTCGCCGGCGCGACAACCAATAGCCGCGGCCTTGCCGGTGCGGGCGTGGGCGTAGCCGCCGGCGGCGGCGAGATGGCACAGCGCAGCATCCTCGCCTACCAGCGCACCGAGGAGATGACGGCCGACCGCTCGGCGATCACCTATCTCAACGCCACCGGCCAGTCCGGCATGGGCATGCTGAAGACGTTTCACCGCTTCCAGACTGCGCTGTCGCTCTCGGGCGCGCAAGTCGATCCCTACCGGATCAGCCATCCGATGCCGCGGGATCGTATCTCCAATCTCGAAGTGCTGGTGAAACAGAGCCCCAATGTCGACAGGCCGGACCCGCCCGCGCTGCAGCAGCGCCATGACATGGTGCGGGTGAAGATCGCCGTCTACATGGAAGGCCAGGCGGCTGCGTCGCGGCTGATGCGAAAGATGCAAGGGACCCTCGCCGCGCTATATGGCGACGCCCAGTCGACCTACCTGTTCGGCAACATCGCCGCCGCGCTCGCCAAGACCAATGCACTGATCAAGGCGCAGCCCAAGAACGCTTACTTCCAGGAACTGCGCGGCGACATCCTGATGAAGGCAAACAAACCCAAGGAAGCCGCGGACGCCTACGCCAAGGCGGTCAGCCTCGATTCGGCGCGGTCCGGTCTGCTGCCGGTGTCCATGGGCCAGGCGCTGATGGCCGTCGGCACGCCCGACTCTCTGAAAAAAGCCGTCGTGCAGATCAACAACGGCCTCGGGCGCGACAAGGAAAATTCAGCCGGGTATCGCTATCTGGCACAGGCCTACGGTGAGTTGGGTGACATACCGGGCGCCGAACTTGCCACCGCCGAAAGCCATTTCTATTCCGGCAACTACAAGGATGCGAAGATTTTCGCCATGCGGGCGCAGCAGCAGATGAAACGCGGCGAGCCGCGCTGGCTTCGCGCCCAGGATATCATAAACTACAAGCCGTCAACCAAGATCAAGTGAACCTTCCGGCCGCGCGCCACGACATAGCCAGACCGGAAAACAGGTAGAAGGAACAGGAACGATGAAAAAGGCACTGCTGCTGGGCACCACGGGGGTTGCGGTCGCCCTGGCCATGCTGGCTTTCGGATTCGTTGCCGGAAACCCGCAGATCGCCAAGGCCGGTACCGCACAGCCGGTCGAGACCGCGGCGGCCGATACCAAGATCGACCGCACCGAGGTCGAAGGCATCATCCGCGACTATTTGTTGAAAAACCCGGAAGTCCTCCTGGAAGTCCAGGACGCGCTTGAGGCCAAGCAGAAGGAAGAGCAGCGCATCGCTCATCTCGGCGTGATCAAGAATGCCAAGGACCAGATCTTCAACTCCGCCTTCGACGGCGTCGTCGGCAATCCGAACGGCAAGGTCACCATCGTCGAGTTCTACGACTACAATTGCGGCTTCTGCAAACGCGCCATGGACGACATGCAGGCGCTGACCAAGACCGATCCGGACCTGCGCTTCGTGCTCAAGGAATTCCCCATCCTTGGACCGGAATCGCAGAAGGCGAGCGTGGTCTCGATGGCCTTTCACCTGATGCACCCGGAAAAGTACGGCGAGTTCCACAATGCGTTGCTCGGCGGCCAGGGACGCGCCACCGAGGCGTCGGCAATCAAGGTCGCGCTGTCGCTCGGCGCCGACGAAGCGGCGCTGCGCGAGAAGATGAAGGACCCGACAATCAACGAGGCCCTCGCCAAGACCTACGATCTTGCCAACAAGCTGGCGATCACCGGAACGCCGTCCTATGTCATCGGCAACGAGGTGGTGTTCGGAGCACTCGGGCAGGAAGTGCTGGCAGAAAAGATCGAGGCGGCGAAAGCCGCGCTCTGATCTTGCTCGCCAGCTATTTCTCACGGGCACATTTCCGCCTGTTGTGGACAGTGAAAGAACGCACTTGTGCTCTTTCCGCGGGCGGCTATGCCCATTATAGAGGGCCCAGCGCGCCGGCTTGATGACGGCGCCGGGAAAGGTCGGCTTTTTGAAAACGGTTTTCGTCCTGAACGGTCCCAATCTCAACGCGCTCGGCAAGCGCGAGCCGGGCATCTATGGCGGCAAGACGCTTGCCGCGATCGCCGACGACTGCAAGCAGGCAGGCGAGGCGCTGGGGTTCGAGATCGATTTCCGCCAGTCGAACCATGAGGGCGACCTTGTCGACTGGATTCAGGAAGCTGGCGACAAGGCTGTCGGCATCGTCATCAATCCGGGCGCCTACAGCCACACCTCGATTGCCATCCACGACGCCATCCGCGCCGTCGCGCCGTTGCCGGTGGCCGAAGTTCATCTTTCCAACATCCATGCGCGGGAACCATTCCGCCACATCTCCATGGTCGCGCCGGTCGCCGTCGGCATGATCTGTGGCTTTGGGCCGCTCGGCTATACGCTGGCGCTACAGGCGCTGGCCGCACGCCTATGACCGGCCAACAAACAGAAGGCTCGAAAATGTCGATAAAGAAGACCGGTGTTGACCAGCAACTGATCCGCGATCTGGCGGGCATACTGAACGACACCAATCTCACCGAGATCGAGGTTGAACTGGGCGACCTGAAGGTGCGCGTCTCGCGGCAGGCGCCGGCTGTTCATGCAATCGCAGCGCCGCAGCAGGCCTATGCGCCGGCAGCAGCGCAAGCTGCCTCCGCAGCTCTGCCCGTTGTGGCAGATATTTCCAAGAACGCAGTCACCTCGCCGATGGTCGGCACCGCCTACCTGGCGCCGTCGCCGGACGCCAAGGCGTTCATCGAAGTCGGCCAGAAGGTCAAGGAAGGCCAGACGCTGCTGATCATCGAAGCGATGAAGACGATGAACCAGATCCCCTCGCCACGTGCCGGCACGGTGACCGCGATCCTTTTCGAGGATTCGCAGCCGGTCGAATATGGCATGCCGCTCGTCGTGATCGAATAGAGCGGGCCTGATGTTTCAGAAGATCCTCATCGCCAATCGCGGCGAAATCGCCCTCCGGGTGCTGCGCGCCTGCAAGGAACTCGGCATCCAGACGGTGGTGGTGCATTCGACCGCCGATGCCGACGCCATGCATGTGCGGCTCGCCGACGAGAGCGTCTGCATCGGTCCGCCGCCATCGCGCGACAGCTATCTCAACATCCATCAGATCGTTGCGGCCTGCGAAATCACCGGCGCCGACGCCGTGCATCCGGGCTACGGCTTCCTGTCGGAGAACGCCAAATTCGCCGACATACTGGCCGCGCACAACATCACCTTCATCGGTCCGTCCGGCGACCATATCCGCATCATGGGCGACAAGATCGAGGCCAAGCGAACCGCCAAGCGCCTCGGCATTCCGGTTGTGCCCGGTTCGGACGGCGCCGTCACCGACCAGAAGGAAGCCAGGCGCATTGCCGCCGAGATCGGCTATCCCGTGATCATCAAGGCATCGGCCGGTGGTGGCGGTCGCGGTATGAAGGTCGCCCTCACCGAGGCTGACCTGGAGATCGCCCTGCAGACGGCGAGCACGGAAGCCGGTGCGGCGTTCGGCGACGATGCCGTTTATATCGAAAAATACCTGGAAAAGCCGCGCCATATCGAAGTCCAGGTGTTCGGTGACGGCTTTGGCCGCGGCGTGCATTTCGGTGAGCGCGACTGTTCCTTGCAGCGCCGCCACCAGAAGGTCTGGGAAGAGGCGCCCTCGCCCGCCCTCAATGCCGAAGAGCGCGCCCGCATCGGCGGCATCTGCGCCAAGGCCATCGCCGATCTCGGCTATTCCGGCGCCGGCACCATCGAGTTCCTCTACGAGAATGGCGAGTTCTACTTCATCGAGATGAACACGCGCCTGCAGGTCGAGCATCCGGTGACGGAAGCGATCACCGGCATCGATCTCGTGCATGAGCAGATCCGCGTCGCCTCCGGTGGCGGCCTCTCGGTGAAGCAGGAGGACATCAAGTTCAACGGCCACGCCATCGAATGCCGCATCAACGCCGAGGACCCGCGCACCTTCACCCCCTCGCCCGGCACGATCACCCATTTCCACACACCGGGCGGCCTGGGCATCCGCGTCGATTCCGGCGTTTATTCCGGCTACAAGATCCCGCCATACTATGACAGCCTGATCGGCAAGCTGATCGTGCATGGGCGTAATCGCGTCGAGTGCATGATGCGCCTGCGCCGCGCCCTGGACGAGTTCGTCGTCGACGGCATCAAGACGACGTTGCCGCTGTTTCGCGATCTCGTCGGCAATGCCGACATCGCCAATGGCGACTACGACATCCACTGGCTGGAAAAATACCTGGCCAAGGAAGACTAGCGCGGAGACGCGATGACCCGCCCCTACGCGCCCGGCTATCGCATCCCCACCGACCTTCTGCTCAAGGCATACGCCTCGGGCGTCTTCCCGATGGCCGAAAGTGCCGGCGACCCGGAGGTGTTCTGGGTGCGGCCGGAGACGCGCGGCATCATTCCGCTCGATGGTTTTCACGCGCCGAAAAGCCTCAGGAAAACGATCAGGAAGAACCCCTTCGACATCCGTTTCGATTTCGATTTCGAAGCGACCATCGACGGCTGCGCCGAAAAGCGCGTGGAACGGCGCTCGACCTGGATCAATGCGCCGATCCGCGAAGCCTATGTCGAGTTGCATCGGATAGGCCATTGTCATTCGGTCGAGGCGTGGCGCGAGGACCGGCTGGTCGGTGGCCTCTATGGCGTGTCGCTCGGCCGGGTGTTTTTTGGCGAGAGCATGTTCGCCAGGGAGACGGACGCTTCCAAGACCTGCCTTTTCTATCTCGTCGAGCGCTTGAAGGCACGCGGCTTCGCTCTGCTTGACACCCAGTTCACCACCGAGCACCTCAAGCGCTTCGGCGCGGTCGACGTGCCGCGCGGCAAATATGAAAAGATGCTGGCCGACGCGCTGAAGGGCGAGGCCGTATTCTATCCCTGAAGATTGAGCCTACTTCCCAGTGGCGGCTTCCAATGGCGTCTGCGAATGGAACATCATCTTCCAGCCGTTGACGCGATGGACATAGCCGGTGCTGACCAGCGCGACGTAAGGTTCGCCGTTCTCGCGTGTCGCATGTGCCTCGTAGGTCAGCATGATGATGTCGCTGCCCGGCTCGATAATACCCTTGAGGTCGATTTTCAGGTCGCGCCAGCGGTTGGGCCTGGTTGCGGTCTTGGCGAGATCCGCATTGTCCATCGCCTGTGCCATCTGCGGAAACGCCACCAGGCATTCGGTGTCGACATTGGCCGCATAGTAGGCCGCGTCGCCCGTCCAGAATCCCTTTTCAAGTTCCAGCAACTCTGCCTTGCCAGCCGTGATCCGCTTGCTGTCTGACATCGGAAGATCCTCCCTGCGCATAGATGCGCGCTCATCCGTGCCCCAACGTATGGTGGCAAGGAGGGTTCCGGAGGATCAGTTGGTGTCGGTCGTATCGGGGTCCGAAGCGTCCGGCTCCGTCACGCCAGGATCTGTCACGTCCGGAGCGGTCGCGGCTTTCGGTTTGGCCGCCGCGGGCTTGGGCGCCTCGGCTTTGGTTGCGTCAGCCTTGGCGCCGTCGGGCGCCGGCACATCCGACTTCTGCTTGCATTCCTTCAGCCAGACGTCGTAGACGGCATGCTCGACGGCATTGAGGCCGGGGCTTTCGGCAAACATCCAGCCGGTGAAGATGCGGCGAATTTTGCGGTCGAGCGTGATCTCGTCGACCTCGACGAAGGAATCGGTCTTCGGCGCCTCGGCCTGCGGCCGCGAATAGCAGACGCGCGGCGTCACCTGCAAAGCGCCGAACTGCACCGTCTCGTCGATATAGACATCGAAGG
>NZ_RZQY01000272.1:0-7516 GCF_003998575.1 Mesorhizobium sp. M7A.F.Ca.CA.001.10.2.1
GAGATCCTCTGAGCCTCCCGCCGATCCGGTTGCCGGAGAAGACGGATGAATGCGCCCCTGCCTTCCAGCCAGCGCAGCGAGCGGCTTTTGCTGCGCCGCCCGGCAGAGGCTGATCTGGATTTCCTGATCGATCTCTTTTCGCGCGGGGAGCTTGTTGCGCATCGACCCGACCCTGTTCCGGATAGAGCCCAGCAGAGCGCCGCGCGGCTGAGGCGCGACATCGGTCATTGGGACAAGCACGGCTTTGGCCGCTGGGCAGTCGAGGCGGATGGAAAGTTGATCGGCTTCGGCGGCGTCACGGTATCGGCGGATTTCGACGGTCTGAACCTGTCCCATCATCTTCATCCGGCGGCCTGGGGACATGGCTATGCCACGGAATTGGTGATGGAAGCACTGCGCACCGCGTTCGGCCCCTTGCGTGCCGATCGGGTTGTCGGCCTCGTCCGCCCCGCCAATCCGGCCTCGCGACGGGTGCTGGAGAAATGTGGCTTCGCCTTCGAAAAAGAGGTGATGCTGCGCGGGGCGCCAACGATACTTTTGGCATTGGCGCACCCGGGAAAAGCCAATATTTCAGGCCCGGCCGCCTAGAGCGGCGCGCCCGGTCCTAAAGCCCGGACGCGCCGGAACTATTCCGCGGCAATCGCGGCTGCTTCGCATCCGTCCATCTCGCACTCAGTCGTGGCAAGGCTGCGTTGGCCGAGCAGCACCGTGGCCAGTGCGATCGTGCCTGAAGCCACCGACACCCAGAACCCGCTCTTGGCGCCGAACGCATCCACCATCGCGCCGGCCGCGAACGAGCCCAGCGCCATGCCGATGCCGATGCCGGTCATGACCCAGGTGATGCCTTCGGTCAGCATCGCTTCCGGCACATGCCGCTCGATCAGGCCGAACGCGGTGATGAAGGTCGGCGAGATCGCCACACCGCTGATGAACACGGTCAGCGCCAGCAGTGGCACGGTGTCGGCGGTGAGCGGCAACAGCGTGCCGAGCGCGACGAGGGCGACTGCGATGGCCAGCTGGCGTTTCAGCGGCGCCTTCAGGCTGAGCGCGCCGACGATGATGCCGAGCACGAACGATCCCAGCGCATAAACGCCGATGACGAGGCTGGCGGCGCCCGGTTGGCCAAGCTCCTTGGTGATCGCCACGGTGGTCACTTCCGTCGTCGCGAAGGTTGCGCCGATGAAGATCAGGGCGAGGGTGATGATCTGAACCGGCCGCAGGCGGATCGCCGAGCCGCTTGAGTTATGGTCGACCGGCCGCACCCGGGGCTCGGTCGAGCGTTGCAGGATGAAGGCCGCTGATCCGAATGCGAGAAATAATGTGCTCACCAGAACGCCGGCTTCCGGGAACAGGGCGGCACTCAGGCCGACCGATAGCGATGCCCCGGCGATATAGACCAGTTCATCGGCCACGGACTCGAAGGCGAATGCGGTGTTCATCTGCGGCCGCCCCCGGAAAATCTCCGTCCAGCGCGCGCGCACCATCGCCGGTATGCTTGGCATGGCGGCGGCCAGCAGTGCCGATACGAACAGAGTCCAAACCGGCCAGTCCTGGTTGGCCGCCGCTATCAGGACCGCGAAAGCCAGCACCGCGATGATGGTGGTGGGCACCACGATTCGTGTCTGGCCCAGGCGGTCCACCAGTCTCGATATCTGCGGCGCGACGAAGGCGTTGGCCAGCGCGTATGTCGCCGAGACGGCTCCGGCCAGCCAGTATTCGCCACGCGTCTGCGACAGCATCGCCACGATGCCGATGGGCGCCATGGCGATCGGCAGGCGCGCCATGAAGCCGGCGGCCGCAAAGCCCTTGGCTCCCGGGGCACGAAAGATTTCCGCGTAGGGATTTTGCATCGGTTGGTTCCTCGACAAAGGACGATTGGACAATTACATACGGAGCGTATGATCATTAAATAGACCATACGTCGCGTATGTCAATTGGCATACGTTGCGTATGTGAATAGGGCCAGAAGCCATGCACAGACCCCGCAAGGAGATGATCGCCGAGACGCGCGCCAAGCTGATCGCGGCGGCCCGTCATGCCTTCGGCACAACAGGCTATGCGGAAGCCTCGATGGATGATTTCACCGCTTCGGCCGGGCTGACGCGCGGCGCGCTCTATCATCATTTCGGCGACAAAAAGGGGCTGCTGCAGGCGGTCATAGCCCAGATTGACGGCGAGATGGCGGCGCGCATCAATGAGGTCGCGTCGAGAGCGCCGACCCGTTGGCAGCATTTCGTCGACGAGTGCTCGACCTATATCGAGATGGCGCTGGAGCCGGAAATCCAGCGCATCATGTTCCGGGATGGCCCGGCCGTGCTGGGGGATCCAGCGCAATGGCCGAATTGCAGTGCGTGCATCGCTTCAATGACCGACCATCTGACCGCGCTGCAGGAGGAGGGGGTCGTTGTCTCCAGCCTCGACCCCGAGACGGCCTCGCGACTGATCAACGGAGCGAGCAGCCAGGCAGCGCAACGGATCGCCAATTCGAGCGACCCCGAAGCGACGTCGAAGAAGGTGGTGACGGCGTTCAAGCAACTGCTCGAAGGCCTGCTCAAGAAGCCGGACCCGCAGTCGAATTGAAGTTCCCACCGGAGCTTTCGTGCCGGCAGCTGTTCCCGATAGGAATTTTTTCTTGACTCGGTGACCTCAGCTAAGGTACATATTCGTCCATGGTGCTGATTTGCGCCAGTGACCCGCCGCACAGGCGGGTTTTTCGTTTGATGCTCCGTCAGCCTACGCGCCGGCGAAGGCTCCGAAGAAACCCGTTAGCCCGAATTCGTTGCCCTTTGGCGTCAGGGCCGGCAATTGACAATCGCCGGGTTGAGTCCATCCTCTTCCACCATCTCTGAGGCGGAGATTCGGGGCACATGTGGGATTTTGAGATCGGCCGGTCGGTGTCCATCATGATGCGGACCTGGCCGTTCATCGTCTTTCGCATGATCGTCTATTTCGGCATCACGCTGGCCTACATTATGGCGACGGGCACCGGCGCCTCGGTCGGCTATGGCGTCGGCCATATCTCCACTGATCCCGACGGGCCCATGTCCTTTGCCCTGTGGGGCGGCGTGGTCGGGTTTGGCCTCGTCTCGATCGCTGTGTATTGGATCCGCGAATACATCCTCTATGTCGTCAAGGCCGGCCACATCGCCGTCATGGTTCATCTGATCGACGGCCGCGACATTCCCGGCGTCAGGACCAGATCGCCTATGCCAGGGATATCGTGACCCAGCGTTTCGCCGAGGCCAACATCCTTTTCGTCGTCGACCAACTCGTCAAGGGCGCCATCCGCGCCATCACCGGCCTGCTCGGCGGCATCGCCGCCTTCCTGCCGATACCGGGCCTGAGCGGCCTGGTCTCCTTCATCAACACGGTGATCCGCCTGTCGCTGACCTATGTCGACGAGATCATCCTCGGCTACAACATCCGCATCAATTCAGCCTCGCCCTTCGAGACGGCGCGCCAGGGCGTCGTGCTCTATGCCCAGAACGGCAAGGTCATGGTCAAGAACGCCGTCTGGCTGGCGGTCATCATGTGGGGCGTGTCGTTCATCATCTTTCTGATGATGCTGGCGCCTGCCGGCGCGATTCTGTTCCTGATGCCTGGCCAGCTCGCCGGCTGGGCTTTTGTGCTCGCCATCGTCTTCGCCTGGGCATTCAAGGCGGCATTCATTGAACCCTTCGCCATCGCCTGCCTGATGCAGGTCTATTTCAAGACCATCGCGGGCCAGGTGCCGGATCCGGCCTGGGACGCCCGGCTGGCCGAGGCGTCGTCGAAGTTCAGGGAGCTCAAGGACAAGGCGCTCGCCTCCTTCGGCGGTTCGCGCTGGGCTACGGCCGGCGCCACACCCTGATCGGCCGGGCGGGGGATGTCTGGTGAGGCAGAAACGGTGTTGAGGCGCGCCACGGTGGATTTGAGCTGTGTCTCGCCTTGCCCGGAAAAGGTCTCGCTCATGATCAGCTCCGGCAGCGGCAGCCGCCGTCCCCAGCCATGCGTTTCAAGGTCCGGTTTGGGAGCGAACTCGGAAACACGGCCGACGCAGAGATAGGCGATCGGCGTTACGTGGTCCGGAATGGCCAACAGCCGCTTTAGCGCCTGCGCTTCGATGATGCTGACCCAGCCTACACCGACGCCCTCGGCACGCGCGGCCAGCCAGAAATTCTGCACCGCGCAGACGGTGCTGTAGAGATCCATCTCCGGATTGTGCCAGCGTCCCAGCGGCGAACCCTTCGAGCGCTGCCGGTCGCAGGTGATGCAGATGTTGAGCGCGCTTTCGCAGATGCCTTCCAGCTTGAGCTTGCGGTAGAGTTCCTGCCGCTCTTCGTCGATCGCCGGCAGTTCCTGCTCGCGCGCGGCCAGGAACAGGTCGCGCACCTCCGCCCGTCGCTCGATGTCACGAATGACAATGAAATTCCATGGCTGCATGAAGCCGACCGATGGCGCGTGATGGGCAGCAAGCAGCAGCCGCGCCAGCACGTCGTCATCGATCGCGGTGGGCAGGAAATGGCTGCGCACGTCGCGCCGTGTGAACATGGCGCGATAGACCGCATCGCGCGCACTCTGGTCAAATCCGTCGCCAACAGCAGCGGTCAGGTGTTCCGGCATCGCTTGTCCCCTTGCGATTGCAATTGATATCATCCGCCTGACCATGCGGATGACGATGCCTGCCAGGCCGGTCTTCTGGCTCGGGATCAACCCGCGTCCGGTGCCTTCCCGTCATCGACAGTGGCATTTACCGGCGCGGTCCCCCTCACAGCGTTGGGCACGCCACGGAATTCAACCGTGTTCCCGATTCTCCCGCTTGCGGCGGGCACCAGGCAGTACCAAAAACCTTACGCCGAAGTGCTGAGGACGCCAATGCTTGCAGCGACGCGAATGGACGCAGTCGCGATTTTCCCCAGTCATCGGCCGCCCGTGCATGGCCTTTGTCGATCCGGGTCACTAGATTAGGACGATGACCACCCGTCTCTACACCCATCCGATCTTCCTCGAGCATCTCACGCCGCCCGGACATCCCGAGCGGCCCGACCGCTTGCGTGCCATCGAGCGCGTGCTCGATGAGGAAGCCTTTGCCGGGCTCGATCGTATCCAGGCGCCGGAAGGCGACGAGGCCACCATCCTCTACGCGCATCCCGCCGATTTCGTCGCCCGCGTGCGCGCCGCCATTCCCGACGAGGGGATTGCCCGCATCGATGCCGACACCACTGCCAGTCCGAAGAGCTGGCAAGCGGCGATCACCGCGATCGGCGCCGCCAACGCCGCCGTCGATGACGTCTTTTCGGGCCGCGCCGACAACGTCTTCGTCGCCGCCCGGCCGCCCGGCCATCATGCCGAAAAGACCACGGCCATGGGCTTCTGCCTGTTCAACACGGCGGCGATCGCGGCGCGTTATGCGCAGAAGAAACACGGTGTCGAACGCGTTGCCATCGTCGACTGGGACGTGCATCACGGCAATGGCACGCAGGACATTTTCTGGGACGATCCGTCGGTGCTCTATTGCTCGACACACCAGATGCCGCTTTATCCCGGCACCGGAGCGAAGAACGAAACGGGCGCCGGCAACATCGTCAACGCGCCGCTGGCGCCGCAGACTGGCAGCGAGGTGTTTCGCGATGCCTTCCTGTCGCGCGTCCTGCCCGCGCTCGACAATTTCGCGCCCGACCTGATTATCATTTCGGCGGGGTTCGACGCGCACCACCGCGATCCGCTGGCCGAGATCAATCTGACCGAGGATGATTTCGATTGGGCGACCGGCCAACTGATGCAGCGCGCGGCACGCCACAGCGGCAACCGGCTCGTCAGCCTGCTCGAGGGCGGCTACGATCTGCAGGGATTGGCATTTTCGGTCGCCGCCCATGTCGGGCGACTGATGAAAGGATGAATGATGGCCGATGAGACCAACGAAGACGTCAAGGCGATGAGCTTCGAGCAGGCACTCGATGCGCTGGAGAAGATCGTCGATGATCTGGAGCGTGGCGACGTGCCGCTCGACCAGTCGATCAAGATCTATGAACGTGGCGAGGCGCTGAAGGCGCATTGCGACCGGCTGCTGAAGGCCGCCGAGGACAAGGTCGAGAAGATCAGGCTGTCGCGCGACGGCAAGCCGGTCGGAACGGAGCCGCTCGACGCGGATTGAGGCCCGGTCCGAACATAGGCTCGCCTCACCGGTTTTTGGACATGATCATGATCGAGGATATAACTCGTCCCGATTGAAACAGCTCAAGGACAAGAGGAGATACGGAAGCGATGTGCAGAAACATCAAGACCCTGTTCAATTTTGATCCGCCGGCAACCCCTGACGAGGTGCGCGACGCGGCTCTTCAGTTCGTCCGCAAGCTGAGCGGAACGACGCGACCCTCGAAGCAGAACCAGCACGCCTTCGACCATGCCGTCGAAGCCATCGCGGCCTCGGCGCGCGAACTGCTCGATTCCCTGGAAACCCATCAGCATCCGCGTAATCGCGAAGAGGTGGCGGCCAAGCTGCGGGCAAAGGCGGCGATCCGCTTTGCCTGACGCGGCCAGGCGGCCTTCGACGGCCGACAAGGAGAGTCCATGAGCTTCTTCCCCGGGAAAGACCCTGAGGCAGGCGACGCCTTTGCCAGCGACCAGATCGAATTGATGGTCATTCCGAACGCCAAGGACATCGGCGGTTTTCAGGTGCGCCGTGCCCTGCCGACGGCAAAAAGGCGGCTGGTCGGGCCGTTCATCTTCTTCGACCGCATGGGTCCTGCCATCCTGCGGGCCGGCCAGGCGCTCGACGTCCGTCCGCATCCGCATATCGGCCTGTCGACGGTCACCTATCTGTTCGACGGCAAGATCCGGCACCGCGATTCACTCGGCACCGAAATGGTCATTCAGCCCGGCGACGTGAATTTGATGACCGCTGGCCGCGGCATCGTCCATTCGGAGCGTACGCCGGAGGAACTGCGTGGCGCGCCGATGTCGGTATCCGGTCTGCAGACATGGCTGGCGCTGCCGGACGACAAGGAAGAGGTGGCACCGGTTTTCGAGAACACAGGAGCGCTCAGGCTTCCCGAGATCGATGCCGAAGGCGTCAACGGGCGCCTCATCATCGGCGATTTCCAGGGGTTGCGGTCGCCGGTCAGGGCCGACTCGGAGACGCTCTACGCCGACCTGCGCCTGGCGCCCGGCGCCAGCGTGAAAATCCCGGCCGATGCGGAAGAACGCGCCATTTACACGCTGGAGGGCGAGGTCTCGATTTCGGGCGATGTGTTCCCAGCCGAACGGCTGCTGGTGTTCCGTCCCGGTGACGAGATCGTCGTGTCGTCGCTGACCGGCGCGCATTTCATGCTGTTCGGCGGCGCCTCTCTTGGTTCGAAGCGTTATATCTGGTGGAATTTCGTCTCCTCATCGAAGGAGCGCATCGAACAGGCCAAGCAAGAATGGAAGGCGGGCCGCTTCGACATCGTTCCCGGAGACGAGGAAGAGTTCATCCCGCTGCCGGAAAGCTGATGCCCGTCGCCGGAAAGTGGCAGAACGAAATGCATAGACAAAAGAC
>NZ_RZQY01000273.1:0-7490 GCF_003998575.1 Mesorhizobium sp. M7A.F.Ca.CA.001.10.2.1
GAACCTGACGCATCGCCGCGCATTTCGTCTCCATGCATGACGAACCGAAATGCGGCCTCGCAATCAATCGGCAGCCAGGGAGAATTTGAATGCAAGCTTCAGACGCAATCTCAGCACACCATGCTGGCCAGCTGGCCATAGTACCGTTTGTCGGCACGGTGACGGTACGATTTTCCGACGCCATAGTCGCTGCTACGGAACGGGCGAAAGTGCTTCAGGAAGAAGGACATGAGCCCGTGTTCTACATCCCTTTCGAAGACATCTATTTCGACCTTTTCGAAAAGACGAACACCACCAGCCGCTCCCCTTCGAAAGGCACCGCGAGCTACTGGCGCGTCCATGCGGTGGGCAGCTCGGCTGACGATTTCATGTGGGCATACGAGACGCCTGAAACCGCGGCGCGGCCCATTGCACGTCATGGTGCATTCGATCCGGAAAAGGCGCGCATCGATGCTGAGCCCGCGGAGGACAGACGGCACACGCCCCACGTCCCGGAGTAGATTGCCCGTTCGCAGCGGGGCGAGTTGATTCAAGGCTGGTGCTGACGGCGCGGAAACTCGTCATCAAGGATGCGTAGTGCCTCCTCATATTTGACAGTCGATGCCCCGACCTGTCGGGCTTGCCAGATATTGTCCGCCAGATCCGCGCGCTTCACCGGCAGCGCCAATGGATTCGATGCCGCTCGTCGCACGAACGCGAAGTAGTCCTCGCCATCCCTGCGCGACATGGCGTCGACGGCCGAAGCGATCGTCGGGCCAAAACCGGCCTCGTCCAACCTGGTCCGGTTCCAGCCTTCGCCCTTTTCCACGACGTCATGGAGATAGGCGACGACCTTCTGGTCCGTGGTTTCGACCGCGTCGACGACCCGGCGGCAGTGCTCGATATACGGTCGCCCGGTCTTGTCGCGCTGTGCTGCGTGGACCTCTTCGGCAATCTTGGCCGCCCGGTAAAACATGCTCATCTGGCTTGCCCTTCAGACATGGTTTCACCATCGCTCCTCGGTATCGTGGTGCGGCAGGTCTATTCCGCAGCAAACCCAGCCAAGTCGCTGCCTCGATCCATAATTGTAGCGCGGCTCCAGGCGAGCCGGATCGTCGAACGTTCCGACATGCAACGCGATCTCTCCGGGCGATGCGTCATAGGCAAGGCTGAGCGGCGATCCGCAGGCGGAGCAGAAGCCCCTCCGGGCAATCGGTGAAGATCTGCGATAGGCCGGCGTCGCATTGGTCCAGGTCACGCTTTGGGAAGGCACCCAGGCCACAACTGCGAAGGCACTGCCGGTCGTTCGCCGGCACATATCACAATGGCAATAATGCACTCTCGGTTCGCTTCCAACGCGGAAGCGGATCGTGCCGCAGAGACATCCTCCGCTTAGTTCCATTTTGGCGCCCCGGCTGACTTGCGGCTCCAACGCCTCTCGCGCGGTCTCATGCGAGCACCTCCATTCATCTCAGCGGAAACGCCAGCCATTTGCGTCGGTTCCTGTGGCTATTTCAGGAACCAGTGCTTGCGCGCGGCGTTGCGTGTCTTTGCCGACAAAGTGAGGAAACAGGGAAATGCATCGTCGGTCGGAGAAGCGCTGATGTCGATGCCGGGGCTGGCATACGGACCTCTCGGCGATCGATGCATGCATGTCTGCGTGGATATGCAGCGGCTGTTTGCCGAGCCGTCTCAATGGGCAACGCCCTGGATCACCCGGGTTCTCCCGCAGATCGAGAGGCTGGTCGAAAGACGCGCGCCACAGACGGTCTTTACACGCTTCCTGCCAGCCGAAAAGCCGGGGCAGGGCGTCGGCACATGGAAGCGCTATTATGAGCGCTGGGCTTCCCTGACGATCGAGACGATCGGGCCCGAAATGACCGAACTGTTGCCGTCTTTAGCCGGCTACTGCCCGCCAGCGGCGATCATCGACAAGCACATCTATTCGCCCTGGTTCGAAGGGCGCCTCAGAGCCCTTCTGGTGGAGCGCGGCATCGATACGCTGGTCATTACCGGTGGCGAAACAGATGTTTGCGTTCTCGCCACCGTGCTCGGGGCCATCGATTTCGGCTATCGCGTGGTTCTCGTCACGGACGCGCTGTGCAGTTCTTCTGACGCAACCCATGATGCACTGCTGACCGTTTACCACCAACGTTTCGCGCAGCAGGTCGAGACGGTTGAGATGGAAACGGTTCTCTCGAACTGGACTTGACGTCCGCTAACCCGGCCCGGGTGGAAGTGTCCATGCTTCCTTGCGCGGTTGGGCTGCCTATCTGTTAAGAGAATGACGGACACCAGAACAGGTAGCAGACGTGACGCAACGATCGGGAAGTGCTGACCTTCCACTCCATGGCGGGCGCGTGCCGAAATGGCTCGGCGACCGCATGACGCGTCTTGGCGCTGTGATGTGCGAGGCGATCATTCATCACTATGGTCGAGACGAGCTGCTGCGGCGGCTGGCGCATCCATTCTGGTTCCAGTCCTTTGGTGCTGTCATGGGCATGGATTGGCACTCGTCGGGGATCACGACCAGCGTCGTGGGCGCTTTGAAGCGTGGCCTCACGCCGCTCTCCGGCGAGCTCGGCATTCATGTCTGCGGTGGTCGCGGCGCGCATTCGCGCAAAACCCCGCATGAGCTGGAGGCCATCGGCCAACGCGTCGGCTTCGACGGGGCGGGCCTTGCCACCGTCAGCCGGCTTGTCGCCAAAGTCGACAGCGCCGCGGTCCAGGACGGTTTCGATCTTTACCTGCATGGTTTCATCGTCACCGATGACGGTCGCTGGGTCGTGGTGCAGCAAGGCATGAACGGTGACAGCAAGGTGGCGCGCCGCTACCATTGGCTCTCCGAGGGCCTCAAGAGTTTTGTCGAGCAGCCGCATGCCGCCATCGAGGGCGTCCATCAAGGTGAGATCGTCAACCTGACCGACAGGCGCGCCGACGCGTCGCGCCAAGGGCAACTGAACCTTTTGCAAGACCTCGGACCCGATCGCATCCTGGGCGAGCTTGCAGCATTGGAGCGTTGCGCGGAGCCGACGCGCCGGCAAGAACCGGAGCAGCCGCTGCTGCCGCATTTGGTCATGCCGGCCCACCATGATGTTCGCGAAAGCGATGTCGTCATGCATCGTCTTCACGGCAATATCGCAGCCGCCGCGAACCGCGGTCCCACCGATTTCGCCGAGCTCCTTCTGGTCCCCGGCGTCGGCGCGCGTACGGTGCGCGCGCTGGCCCTCGTTGCCGAGGTGGTGCATGGCGCGCCTTGCCGGTTTTCCGATCCCGGCCGCTTCTCGCTGGCGCATGGCGGCAAGGACAGGCATCCATTTCCGGTACCGCTGAAGGTCTATGACGAGACGATCGGGGTTCTGAAGTCGGCCGTGCAGAAGGCAAAGCTCGGTCGCGATGAAGAAATCGGTGCCTTGAGGCGGCTCGACGATCAGTCGCGGCAAGTCGAACGATACGTGACCGGCCCCAGCCTGAAGGAAATTGTCGCGGGAGAATTCGACCAGTCGCATCTGCTTGGCGGGCGCAGCGTGTTTGGCTGGGAAGCGCCGCCGGACACAGCATCAACTGAGCGGAACGAGAAAGCGTGAGCACGGGTGGAGGGGCTGGAGATCAATCGTCAAGATCGATGAGTGCGACACCGAGCTCCGGACGCTTGCTGCGACGTAGATGACCGGGTGCTTCCACCAGGGTGATTTCGAGCGTTGGCCGAACGATGCCGTCAAGCAGATGTCCACCCCGAGTGGTGCCGTCACTCGATCCAAGGACCGCATGGACGTGCAGGCTGGGCTTATCGTCGTCACCCAGTGCGACATCGCCGATCGCGCTCAGAACCTCGCACTGTTCGTCGACAGGGATCTTGCGGTAGGTCTTCGAGGCCGGATCGAACCAGCCCACCGTGGCTTTCTCGAAAGCCCCTATGGCGGTCAAGGACGCGCTGCCGATCTCCTGGTCGACCGCGAAGGCGGTCAGTGCCGCGAACGCTTCTTCGCCTGGGTCGAGCACCACGACGAATGTTCGTTGTCCGCCGATCTCATTGACGAGCTGCGATTTCATCCCTGTGCTCCCGCCGCATTCAGTGCCGGCCTCATATCAATGTGCGCGGTGTTCCGCATTGCGCTTGCGGGTCGCCGCAGCTTTCTTTGCCGATTCCGATCGGCTTGCGGCAGACCGTGATGCCGATGCCTTGCCGCCGCTTTTGCCGCCTTTGTGCGCCGCTGGATGGCCCGTGTGTTTGCCGCGGCCGGAACCGCCTTCCTTCTTGCCGCCGCCATCGTCCTTGTTGACGGTAGCCCATGCGCGCCGCTCTGCCTCCTTGTCGGAAACCCCGCGCTTCTCATAGCCTTCGGCAATGTGGTCGGCTTTGCGCTCCTGCTTGTCAGTGTATTTCGATTTCTCGCCTCGTGGCACGGCCTGTTCCTCCTGTTGAATAAGGGCTGAACGTCGACTCGACGCGCTGGTTCCAACAGAAGTCGCGTAGCCAATGGCGCATCGCGATGCATGGCCAAACACCGCCGCGCCGCGCAAGCTAGCGCCTTTCGGGCCGGGGAGAGTGCAGCAGCAAGGCGAGGGGGATTGGTTCAGCCGATTGCCAACCTCACGACGAGGGCCAGGATCACGACGCCGACCAAGCCGGCTATGAAGACGACCCGACGCGTGCGCGTTCGCAGGATGATATCGCCTTGTCTCGCCTGATCCGCAGAGAATACGGGTCCATTGTCACGGTCCTTGCCATGCCGACCATCGCTCATGATCGCCTCCTTCCCGCTGTTGGCACACAACCATCGCTTGACCGGGGAGGTTCCGATTGCGTCGATCCCGCCGACAGAAAAAAGGATCACAGGCTCGTGAGGAGGGAACTTTGCCCTCCGCGAGTGGTTTGGGCCGCTTGAGACCCAGCCAGCCCGGAGCCAGCCATGTCCGATGCCAAGACTTCCAGTGGCCTGAGCAGACGCATGTTCATGACGGCCTCTGTTTCGGCGGCGGCGGTGATGCCGCTTGTAAATTCCCCGACGAGAGCTGCCCAGCCCGCGTCCGCAAAACCGGCCGAACCGCGCGATTTGTCGGCGGTTTCGATGCGTATCAACAAGCAGACCTACAACCTCGCGCTCGACAATCGAACCAGCCTGCTTGACGCGCTGCGCGACCATGTCGGCCTGACCGGCACCAAGAAAGGTTGCGATCACGGTCAGTGTGGTGCCTGCACGGTGCTGATCGACGGAAAGCGGGTACTGTCCTGCCTGAGCTTTGCCGTCATGAACCAGGGCCGAGAGATCACAACGGTGGAAGGCCTGGCTTCGGCGGAAGGGGAATTGCATCCGGTCCAGCAGGCCTTCGTCGACCACGATGCCTTTCAATGCGGCTATTGCACACCGGGTCAGATCATGTCCGCCATCGGTTGCATCAACGAAGGCCATGCTGGGTCGGAAGACGATATTCGCGAATATATGAGCGGCAATCTATGTCGCTGCGCGGCCTATCCCAACATCGTTGCCGCGATCGTCCAGGCACGCGACGAGACCAGGAGGGCTTAGGATGCACCCATTCGTATATGAAAGACCAACCAGCGTCTCCGCGGCAATCGCCATGGCGTCCCGTCCCGATACCGTGCATGTTCCGCCAACCGGTGCCGACACGCAGTTCATCGCCGGCGGCACCAATCTGGCCGACTACATGAAGCTCGGTGTCGCGCGGCCGGAGCGACTGCTCGACCTCAACTCTCTTGCCGAGCCGGCCTTGCGGCAGATCAGGATAGACGATGATAAGATCCGGTTTGGTGCGCTGGTCCGTATGGGTGAAGCAGCCGACAACAATGATGTCAGGCGCCGTTGCCCGGTCCTCGCCGACAGCCTGAAATTCGCTGCCAGCGGTCAGCTTCGCAACATGGCGAGCCTGGGCGGCAATGTGCTGCAACGTACGCGCTGCGAGTATTTTCGAGAGATATCTTGGCCGTGCAACAAGCGCGAACCGGGCTCCGGCTGCGCTGCGATGGAAGGGTCCAATCGCCAGCATGCCGTGCTGGGTACGAGCGATGCCTGCATTGCCACGTATCATGGTGATTTCGCGCAGGCGCTGGTTGCGCTGGACGCCACCGTCGATGTCGAAGGTTCGCGGGGAAGGCGCACGCTCATTTTTGCCAAGCTGCATAGACGGCCGGGCGAGACGCCCGACATCGAGACGGATCTGGCCGCCGACGAGCTTATTACCGCCATCGAAGTGCCGCTCGCACGGTGGGCCAGCCGGTCGCGCTATCTGAAGATACGCGATCGCGAATCCTACGCGTTTGCGCTGGCGTCCGCGGCTGTCGCGCTCGACATGGATGGCGAGACGGTAAGGAGTGCGCGCATTGCGCTCGGCGGACTGGCGACGGTGCCGTGGCGTGCGCGCGAAGCAGAGGACACGCTACAGGGCAAAGTGCTTGACGAAGCCACGGCGCAGGAGGCCGCAGAGGCTGCTTTCGCCGATGCCAGACCGCGCGAGCATAACGCATTCAAGATACCGCTCGGCAAGCGCACGCTGGTGCGGGCGCTGCTCGAAACCCGGGATATGAAGGGCTGAGCCATGAACCAAGCTGCACCCGCTCCAAGGGAAAACCAGGGCGATCCCGTTGTTCGCATTGACGCCCGGCTAAAAGTTACCGGACAGGCCGGCTATCCCGCCGACATCGTCACCGCCAACGTCGCCCACGGTGCCCTTGCCACCAGCAGCATTGCGCGGGGCAAGGTTTCCGAACTTCACACGAAAGACGCCAGGGCCGTACCCGGTGTGCTGGACATCGTCACTTATGGCGATCTGGACAAGACCGACATGCCGAAATTCGGCAACACCGGCGCAAGTTCGATTGGGCCTTTGCACGACAAGACGGTTTTTCACGATGGTCAGATCATCGCTCTGGTGGTCGCCGAAAGCTTCGAGGCGGCGGAGGAGGCAGCGATGTTGATCCGCGCCGACTACGAGGACGAACGGCCCAGCGCCAGCTTTGATTCCAAGGGCGTGAAGATGGAACCGGCTGCCGGCAAAAGCCCGATGTTCAAGGAGGATGCGAAGGCCGGTGACTTCGACGCCGCCTGGGCGGATGCGACGGTGAAGATCGACGAAAAGTATTCGACGCCGACCCAGCATCATAATCCGATCGAGCTGTTTTCGACCACAGCCATATGGCAGGGCGACCAGTTGACGATCCACGAGCCCAGCCAGAATGTTACGGGCTGGAAGGTGGAACTGGCACGCCAATTGAAGCTCGATCCGGCCAATGTGCGGATCGTCAGTCCCTATATCGGCGGCGCCTTCGGCTCCAAGGGGCCGATGACGGCACGCACTGCGATCGTTGCCGTCGCGGCGCGGCGCATCGGCCGGCCGGTTCGCTGCGTCGTCAATCGCATGCAAGCCTTCGGTACGCAGACCTATCGAGCCGAAACGCGGCATCGGATCCGCATGGGCGCCGGCAAGGACGGCCGCATCACGGCGTTCGGACATGAGGCCTGGGAGGTGACGTCACGCCCTGACCCTTATGT
>NZ_RZQY01000274.1:0-7474 GCF_003998575.1 Mesorhizobium sp. M7A.F.Ca.CA.001.10.2.1
ATTGTCGAGACACCGGTTTGGTGTGTAAATCATGGCCTCAGCATGGGAGGTCAAATATGCCCAACTATTTCAAGCCCGGAGACGTCGTCAGACTGAAATCCGGAGGTCCCAGGATGACGATCAGCGATGGGGCAGCCTCGGGCATGTATCTGTGCCACTGGTTCAATCGCGAGGGCGAGGTGTGGACCCCGCAACATGCCGGGTTCAAGCCCGAACAACTGATTGCGGCCGACCAGTCGGACTAGAGTTCCTTCCATCCCGATCGAGCCGGGATGGGCACCCTCTTTTGTCCGGGCGTGAACGGATCAGCAGGCGCGACCGACGGATTTTCCGGGTCGCGGCGTTTAACGGTTGAAGCGCGATGGCGGCACAAGCCGTCTGCGTCGCGCCAACCTGGAGACGCACAGCATGATCCGCCGTTCGATATCAGTCGTTGCCTTGAGTTTGCAGACCGTTGCGGCTTTCGCCCAGGCAACGACGCCGCCTGCACCGCCGACCGCCGCGCCACTTGCCGCGCCAGGCGCTTCGGGGACCAGGTCCGACATCACGCTGGCCAAATTCCAGAAGCGGCGCGAAAAGGCGATCATGGCGGCCGACACGGATGGCGACGGCAAGATCAGCCTGCTGGAATGGGAGGCCTTTCAGACGAAGCGCAACGTCAAGGGCGACGCCGCCAAATCCTTCGCGCGGATCGATTCCAACCATGACGGCTTCATCGATCGCGCCGAACTCGATGCATTCTTCGCCAGGCGCTTCGCCCGGCTGGACAAGAATGCCGACGGCATTTTGACGGCCGACGAACTGCCGGGCCACAAAACCGCTCCCAAGCCGAAGCAATGACCAAGAGGTCAAGCAGGGAGCAATGACCAAGAGGCAATGACGCGCGATGAATATCGGGAGTTCGCCGACTGATGGCTGCGGATCCGGACGAGGAGCTGGTTCGCCGTGTTGGCGCCGGCGAGCCGGCAGCGGTGCAAACCCTCGTCGCGCGCAAGCTGCCGCGTATCCTGGCGCTTGCCGTGCGCATGCTCGGCGATGCGGCGGAGGCCGAGGATGTCGCCCAGGAAACCTTCGTGCGGATCTGGCGCCATGCCGCGAGCTGGCGGCGCGGCAATGCGCGCTTCGACAGCTGGATCCACCGGGTGACGCTCAACCTTTGCTACGACCGGCTGCGTCGCAGGCGCGAGTGGGTGACCGGCGACCTGCCGGAGATGGTCGACCCCGCGGCACTTCCCGATGCCCCTCGCCAGGAGGAAGCGCTTCGGGTCGAACGGGCGCTGCAAGCCATAGCGCCGCGCCAGCGCGAAGCCATCGTTCTGGTCTACTATCAGGAGATGTCCAATATCGAGGCGGCAGCGACCTTGCAGATCAGCGTCGATGCCCTGGAGAGCCTGCTTGCGCGCGGCCGGCGGTCGCTGCAGGCGATCCTGGCGGGGGATGGCGCCGATGAGTAAGCACCGGGCAAGCACCAACGCACCACGGCCATTGCGCCTTGCTGGTGCCGCTTGGCGCCCGGCGCCGACGGGCAAGGGGGCGACACATGGCTGAAGGATCCAGGAACGAACCCGCAATGGATGCCAGGCGCTTTGCCGTCTTGGCCCAGGCCTATGGCGGCGACTTGCGGCGATGGCCCGAGGCTGAGCGAATGGCCGGCACGGTCTTTGCCGCGAGCGGCGCGGGCAAGGCCATCTTGAGGCAGGCCGGGACACTTGACGCGCTGCTCGACAGCTACCGCGTCGACGCCCCGGACAAGGCACTGCACGGCAGCATTCTGCAGGCTGCCGGCCGGCACCTCGTCCAGCGCCGGCGTAAGCGGTTCTGGTGGCTGGGGCTGGGACTTGCCGGCATTGGTCTGGCCGGTGCCGTGGCAGGGCTGGCCCTGGTGACCATCGTCACGCCGGAGGTCCAGCCGGACCATTATGTGCTGGATGCCAATGCGACGGCGTTTGGCGATGCCGGCCCCGCTGCCGAGAACGGTGAGGAAAGCCTATGAGCACGCGCTGGGTCCGTGGTCTGGTTATTGCTTCCGTGGTGCTGAACGTCTTTCTTGCCGGCGCATTCGTCGGCGGTGCGGTCTGGCTGAGAAATGCCAAAACAGGTGTCTCGCTGGAATCGGCCGGCCGACAACTTCCCGACCAGGATCGCAAGGCGTTCCGCGAGGCGCTGCGCCAGGTTCGCGTGCAGTCCCGTCAGATCATTCTCGATGGCCAGCAGGCCAGGCAGCAGGCAGCGGACCTGCTGCAACAGCCTGTCATGGACAAGGCCGCCGTGTCGGCGGCCCTGGAGCGGGCACGCAACGCCGACGCGACGGTTCGCACCCGGCTCGAGCAGGCCATTGTCGACTTCGCGGCGAACACATCACCCGAAAACCGGAGCGTGCTGGCACAGGCATTGCTGCGCCACATGGAACGCCGCGCTGCCGTGGCGCCGAAAAAATCGCCATGACGACCGACGGAAAATGCTCGAGACGCCGTTTAATGAAGAGAAGGGACAAGCCTGCCCGATCGCACCGTGCCGGGCGGCCATCTTCAAACTCGAATGCACTCGGAGCCCAATTATGAGTCGCCTGAAAAACTATGCAGCAGCCGCTATCCTGGCGGTCAGTGGAACTGTCGTGACCGCCACCGCGTCCAGCGCGATGCCCGTCATGTCTGTAACCCATCCGGCCGCCCCGGCATTGGTCGAGCATGTCCGCTGGGGGTGCGGCATCGGCTGGCACCCGAACCGATGGGGCCGTTGCGTGCCGAACGGCGTCGTCGTCGTGCGCCCGCACTACCATTACTGGCACGCTCCGGTCTATGGCTGGCACCCGCACCATCACTGGCGCCGCTGGCACCATAACTGATCGAAGCACGGCGGGGCCAGGCACCTGGCCCCGCGTCAGCGCCGGCGCACGGGCAATCCTGTCAGCCAGCCCGGAGTTAAGGTTAGCGCCGCTCCAATCCGTGGACGCCCGCTAGATATCTCAGCCGATTGGGTCCGGCCCCAGCGTCGCCACCGTCTTCAGCGCGCCGTCGAGCATGTCGCCCTTCTCGTCCTTCAGCGCCATCTCGCGCAGGCGGCGGATCCAGTCGGCGGCGTCGGCTCGGCCCTTGACCAGGTCGAGCGCCGACAGCACGCGGTCGAATTTCGACTGTGCCCGGACATGGGTGTCGCTGTAGCCCTTGATCAGCCGGCGGCAATTGAGGATCTCGACGGCCAGTGCGTAGTCCTGGGGCACATGGTCGAGAGCCAGCGCGTACCAGCGATCGAGATGCGCGACCTCGACCTTGTGGCGCAGCAGACTACGGCGCCAGCGGCGCAGGCCGCCGATGAACCACAAAGCGGCAAAGCCGGCAAAACTGTCGGTGCGGATGCGGCGGCCATGATTGATGCGGCGATCGAGAAGGGCGGCGAGCTTCGGGCGGTCCTCGATGTAGCTGCCCAGACCCGCCGGCAGCGTGCCGCAGAACTCCTCGATGCGCGGGTGGAAATATTCGGTCACCTGCAGGATCGAGCCGTCCTTGACGCCGACCTCGCGGCGCACACGTTTGCCGCGCGTCGAGCGCGTCTTGAGATCGGCGACGCGGATCATGTCGTCGTAGCATAGCGCGTTGGCCAGATGCTTGGCAGCAGCGATCGACAGGCCATAGCCCTGAAGCGGCCCGTCTAGCGCGACGGCCTTGTCCAACCGGTCGAGATACTCGCGCCCATAGGCGATGTCCTGATAGTCGACGACCTTTCTCAAGCCCCGAAGTGCCATGTCGCGTACGGCTACCGGCAACAGGTCGATGCGGTCAGCCAAGGCCTGCCAGCCCTGCAGCAGGTTTTGCGGGCCACTCACCTGTCCTGTGCCCAGGGCAGATTCGACAATCGCGGGCTCAGCCGGCTTCTGCGCCGGTGCTGCCGTGCCGCGCGCGCGGTCAAACGCAGCGCCGAAGGCAGCAAGGCTGGCCTTGACGCCCCGGCCGCCGGCACCGATCGCCTGTTCGTAGCTCTCGCGGGTGAAGGGCAGCGCATCGGACCCCGCTAGCGCGCCAAGCAGGCTGGCCGAGATCATCGAGCCATTGTCGGCTGCGATCTTTTCCATGTCGAAAGCGATGAAGCGCTTCGATGCGGCTTCCGCCGTCGCATGCACCTTGGAGGACGAAGCCCGGCCATCGCCCGGTTCGATCTTTTCCGACACGGCGGCGATGCGGTGCGACGAGGCAATCAGCGTGGTGCGGTCGGGCGTGACGAAGCCGCGAATGATGGCACGGCCGGCTTCCATCAATTCGGCGGCGATCAGGATGTCGACATCGCCCTGCGACGGCGACAGGGCAAAGACCGGCAGCCGGCCGGTGTCGCGGGCCATCTCGACATAATAGATGGTGGCGCCGGTACGCTGGGCGACACCGGCGACCGAGGTCGATTGCGCAACATAGCCGTTGCGCTCGGCGACATCGGTGATCCAGTCGGCGAGCACGCCACCGCCCTGGCCGCCGACCGCCAGCACGGCGAGCTTGATGACACGCTCGCTATCCTGAGCGCCGGCGCGGGCGCGAAGTGGGGGGACAGCGTCAAGCATCGGCGAAGGTCAGCCGCCGGCTTTCGCGGCGTCGCTGCAACAGGCTGATGGTGGCGCGGCGCGCGGCTTCCAGGAAACGGTCCCAGCGGCTCGGATTGTGGACGACGTCGGCGCGGTAGAAGGATGGGCAGAGCACTGCCGCATCGGCGACCTCGCCGCAATTGCCGCAGCCGACGCAGCTCTGGTCGATATGAGCGACCGGATCGTCGCGCAGCGGATCGTCTGTTGACTTGACCGACAGCGAGGGACAGCCGGACAGCCGCATGCAGGCATGGTCGCCCGTGCAGATATCCTCATCGACACCGAATTTCGGTTTCACGACACGGGTCCCGCCCTTGATCGCCTTGTCGACCAGCGGCTTTTCGCGGCGCTGCCGGTTGAGCATGCATTCGGACGAGGCGACGATGACCTTCGGCCCTTTCTCGTCCGTCGTCAGCGCCTCGCGCAGCGTGTCCTGCATCTTGGTCACGTCATAGGTGCGGTCGACATGGCGCAGCCATTTGACACCCATGCCTTTGACCGCCTCGGTGATCGGATGTTTCGTCGACTTGGTCTTGTTGCCGGCGCGGGACGAGAGGATGTCCTGCCCACCCGTGGCCGCCGAGTAAAAATTGTCGACGATGACGATGACGCCGTCGTTCTTGTTGAAAACCGCATTGCCGATCGAAGAGGTCAGGCCGTTGTGCCAGAAGCCGCCATCGCCGACGAAGGAGATCGAGCGGCGCTTGGCATCGGGCGAATTGAAGGCTGAGGCGGAGGCCGGGCCCAGGCCATAGCCCATGGTGGTGGCGCCGAGTTCGAAAGGCGGCATGATCGAGAACAAATGGCAGCCGATGTCGGATGCGATATGGTGCTTGCCGAGTTCCTGCTCGACCAGCTTGGTCGCGGCAAAGATCGGCCGTTCCGGGCAGCCTATGCAGAAGCCCGGCGGACGGCCCGGCACGACATTGATCAGGTCGGCTGCGTCGACGCCGTCACCGACCTTGTTGGGCGCGCGCACTTCGCCGGGCAGAAGATGCGGCGCATCGGCGCGCAGGAAGGCGCCGATGCCGTCAAGCATGACCTGGCCGGTGTATTCGCCGGCCATCGGCAGGTACTCCTTGCCGACCAGCCTGGTGCCGCGACCGGCCTTGTGCAGCATCGAAGCAAAGGCCTGTTCGATGTAGTTGGGCTGGCCTTCCTCGACGACCAGCACCGCCTGCTTGCCCTCGCAGAATGACAGGAACTCGTCATCGATCAGCGGATAGACGGCGTTGAGCACATAGAGCGGCACGTCGGTGTCGCCATAAATGTCGGCAAGGCCGAGCCGCTGCAGCGCGCGGATGACCGAATTGTACATGCCGCCCTGCAGGACGATGCCGACCGAACCATGATCCGAGCCGAAGAACTCGTTGATCTTGTTCTTGGCGATGAAGTCCACCGCCGCCGGCCAGCGCTTCTGCACCTTCTCCTTCTCATGCAGGAAGGACGCTGGCGGCAGCACGATGCGGCCGGTGTCGCGGCGCGGTGCGTCAAGCGCATCGGCGACAGTCATCGGCGGCCGTTTGTTGTCCTTGGCGATGAAATGGCCGTGGACGTGGCAGCAGCGGATGCGCACCTGCAGCATGACCGGCGTGTTGGAAATCTCCGACAGTTCGAAACCGTCCTCCACCGCCTTGACGATCGATGGCAGATTGGGGCGCGGGTCGAGCAGCCAGACCTGGCTTTTCATGGCGAAGGCGTGGCTGCGCTCCTGCATGATCGAGGAGCCCTCGCCGTAGTCCTCGCCGACGATGATCAGCGCGCCGCCGGTGACCCCGCCGGAGGCGAGATTGGCGAGCGCATCGGAGGCGACATTGGTGCCGACCGTCGACTTGAAGGTCGCGGCGCCACGGATCGGGTAGTGCACCGAGGCGGCCAGCATGGCGGTGGCGGTGGCTTCCGAGGCGCTGGCCTCGAAATGCACGCCGAGCTCGCCCAGGATATCCTGCGCGTCGGCCAGCACGTCCATCAGATGGCTGATCGGCGCGCCCTGATAGCCGCCGACATAGCCGACGCCGCATTGCAGCAGCGCCTTGGTGATAGCGAGGATGCCTTCGCCGGCAAACTCCTCGCCGGCGCCGAGCCGGAGTTTCTCGACTTCCTTGGCAAAAGACCGTTCGGCCATTTTTTCAATCCTTCCGTTACCGCCTGAGGCTGGCGGCGCGTAGGTCTATCTGCTTGAGCATGACCTCTTCCGAAAACCGGGATCCACTTTTCGGGGTCATGCTAGATGTCGTGCTTGCGAATGTTCTTCAGCATCTTCAAAAGCGTGGCGATGAGTGCGGAATATTCGGCGTCGTCGATGTCGTCGAACATCGCCTCGAAGGCATCGTGCATGGCCGGCCAGGCGCGGGTGAACTCGGCGCGGCCCTCATCGGTCAGGAACACATGGCGGATGCGGCTGTCGGTGACGCCCTGCTCGCGCCGTACCAGACCCTGGCCCTCCAGTGAGTCGAGCGTCCGGCTCAAGGTCGACTGCTCGATCACCGTATAGACCGAGAGGTCGTTGACGGTGATGCCGTCGGTGACCGACAGCACGGCCAGCGTGCGCACCTGCGGAATGGTCAGGCCCTGCTTGCGGAAATCGTCGCGCAAGGTGGCGTTGTAGCGGCCCATGATGCGGTTCATCAGATAGGGCGCGAATTGCTGCAGGCCGATCTGCCCCAGGGTCGAAATGCGCTGGCGCTTCTCAGTGACCTTCTCTTCCATCACAGCCTCCCCGCCAGGAGAAAGCCGGAACCGCCGCCAAGGCCGGCCCCCGGGTGGGTCGAGGCGCCGATATGGTAGAGGCCCTTGATGCCGGTCTGATGGTTGCGGCTGGTCTTGAACGGCCGCCAAAGGAAGGACGGGTCGATGGTCGAGGAACCGCCATAGGGATCGCCGCCGACCAGATTGATGTTCATCGCC
>NZ_RZQY01000275.1:0-7441 GCF_003998575.1 Mesorhizobium sp. M7A.F.Ca.CA.001.10.2.1
CTTCCTGTTGATGCCGGCAGGGCGCAGCGGCCCGGCCTTTGTCGCCACGCCCAATTTCTACGTGCTGAAGCAATACAACACCAGCGACCTCTACGCGCTGTTCATCGGCCACGGCGCCGATCGCATCGCCCATGGCGACGCGAATTTTGCCGGCAGCTGGGGCGCGGTTGGCGGGCTCCACCGTTCGGACATCGCGGCCCTGCAGCGGTCGCTGGAAGCCAAGGGCTATGATGTCGGCAGCGCCGATGGCCTGCCCGGCTTCAAGACCCGCCGTTCGATCGGCACGTGGCAAGCCAAGAACGGCCGCGCCGCCACCTGCTTCCCTGACGCCGACCTGGTCGCGGCGCTGAAGTAGCCGCGACATTCGCCAGATTTTCCCCGATCGGCAGCCTCTATTGGCTGGCTTGTGCGTCGGCATCCCGCCGGCCTTTCTGGCCCATTGAGCCGTCGCACAAATGCTCGTTGCCCGCCACCAGGCTGCCGGATATGGTGTTGACCAACTGGACAAAAACCGCAACGGTAGGAGATCCGTGGGCCCCTCTCCAGGCCCGAAAAAAATTCCACAACCCTGAGCCGGGAACTCAGGTCAACAAACAACAAAACAGGGAACAATCACGATGATGATGGAAAAGTTTGCTCTACGCTCTCGCTTCCTGCTTGCGGGTGCAGCCATGTCCGCACTGCTTCTGGCCGGCGCGCCCGCCGGTGCGGTCACGCCCGCCGACACGCTGGTCGAAGGTTTCGCGATCGACGACATCATCTCCATGGATCCGGGCGAGGCGTTCGAGTTGTCGACCGCCGAGGTCACCGGCAATACCTATGATCTGCTGGTCCGTCTCGACCTCAGCGACACCTCCAAGGTCAAGGGCGACCTCGCCGAAAGCTGGACCGTCTCCGACGATGGGCTGACCTACACCTTCAAGCTCAAGCCCGGCCTCAAATTCGCCTCCGGCAATCCGATCACCGCGGCCGACGTCGCCTGGTCGTTCGAACGCGCCGTCAAGCTCGACAAGAGCCCGGCCTTCATCATCGGCCAATTCGGCATCAGCGGCGACAACGTCGCCGAGAAGGCCAAGGCGGTCGACGAGACCACTTTCCAGTTCACCGTCGACAAGGCTTATGCCCCGAGCTTCGTCCTGAACTGCCTGTCGGCAACGGTCGCTTCGGTGGTCGACGCCAAGCTGGTCAAGGAACATGTCGCGGCGGTCACGCCGAGCGCCGACTACAAATGGGACAATGATTTCGGCAATGCCTGGCTGAAGACCGGCTATGCCGGCTCCGGCGTCTTCAAGCTGCGCGAATGGCGCGCCAATGAGGCAGTCGTTCTCGAGCGCAACGACAATTACCATGGCGAAAAGGCCAAGCTTGCCCGCGTCATCTATCGCAACATGAAGGAAAGCTCGGGCCAGCGCCTGGCGCTCGAAGCCGGCGACATCGACGTTGCCCGCAATCTCGAGCCGAACGATCTCGACGCCATCGCCAAGAACGCCGATCTCACGACCACCAGCGCGCCGAAGGGCACCGTCTACTACATCAGCCTCAACCAGAAGAACCCGAACCTTGCCAAGCCGGAGGTCCGCCAGGCCTTCAAATATCTGGTCGACTATGATGCCTTGAGTTCCACCATCCTCAAGGGCATAGGCGAAATCCACCAGACCTTCCTGCCCAAGGGTGTGCTCGGCGAATTGGATGAGAATCCGTTCAAGCTCGATGTCGCCAAGGCCAAGGAATTGCTGGCCAAGGCCGGCCTGCCCGACGGCTTCAGCGTAACCATGGACGTACGCACCGGCCAGCCGACGACCGGCATGGCGGAATCGATCCAGCAGACGCTTGGCCAGGCCGGCATCAAGCTCGAGATCATCCCGGGCGACGGCAAGCAGACGCTGACCAAATATCGCGCCCGCAACCACGACATCTATATCGGCCAGTGGGGCCAGGATTATTTCGACCCGAATTCCAACGCCCAGACCTTTGCCTCGAACCCGGACAATTCGGATGCGGGCAAGTCCAAGACGCTGGCCTGGCGCAACGCCTGGGACATTCCGGACCTGACCAAGGAGACGGAAGCAGCACTGCTCGAGAAGGACGCCGGTAAACGCGCTGACATGTACAAGGATCTGCAGAAGAAGATCCTGGACACCAGCCCCTTCGTCGTCATCCACCAGCAGCTGGAAGTGGCCGGCCTGCGCAAGAACCTCAAGGGCTTTGCGCTCGGCCCGAGCTTCGACAGCAATTTCGTCGGACCGGTGTCCAAGGAATAATGCTCGCGGACACGCCGCATGAGCGCGGTTGAAAAAGAAATGGCGGCGGGGCGCGGCAGCGCCCGCGCTGTCGCTATTGCATCATCCTTTGGCCGTTTCCTGGTCATTGCGATCACGACCTATCTTGGTCTGCTCGCGGTCACCTTCTTCATCGGCCGCGTCATTCCGATCGACCCGGTGCTGGCGGTGCTCGGCGACCGGGCGCCGGCCAATGTCGTCGAGCGCACGCGCCGCGAGATGGGCCTCGATCTGCCGTTGATCGAGCAGTTCTACATCTATGTGAAAAATGCCCTGAACGGTAATTTCGGCGTCTCCGTGCTGACCACCAATCCGGTCATGACCGACATTCGCCGGGCGCTGCCGGCCACCACCGAACTGGCGACGCTGGGAACGCTGATCGGGGCGCTGTTCGGCGTGCCGCTCGGCGTGCTGGCGGCGGTCAAGCGCGGCAGTCTCATCGACCAGATCGTGCGCATCATCGGCCTGATCGGCTATTCCGTGCCGATCTTCTGGCTCGGCCTGCTGGCGCTGGTGCTGTTCTATGCCAAGCTGCAATGGGTTGCCTTCCCGGCGCGGCTCGACGTCGTCTACGAGTACACTTTTACGCCGATCACCGGCTTCTATCTCCTCGACTCCGCGATGCAGGGGCAGTGGGACGTGTTTTACGACGCCTTCCGCCACATCATCCTGCCGGCATCGCTGCTCGGCTACTTCTCGCTCGCCTATATCAGCCGCATGACGCGCTCGTTCATGCTCAACGAACTGTCCCAGGAATACATCGTCGCGGCGCGCGCCAAGGGCCTGTCGGAAACCCGCATCATCTGGGGCCACGCGCTGCGCAATGCGGCGGTGCCGATGGTGACGGTGATCGCGCTCTCCTATGCCGGGCTGCTCGAAGGCTCGGTGCTCACCGAAACCGTGTTCTCGTGGCCGGGCATCGGCCTTTACATCACCAATTCGCTGCAGAACGCCGACATGAATGCGGTGCTCGGCGGCACCATCGTCATTGGCTCGGTGTTCATCGCCATCAATCTGCTCTCCGACCTGCTGTATCGGGTGCTCGATCCGAGGACGAAGGTTCAATGAGCGCCGACACCATCCAGAGTCGTCGCGACTGGCTGCTCAGCGAGCGGCCGGCCTCGCGCATGCAGGCAAGGCTCGGCCGCGCCTATGTGGCGTGGCGGCGCTTTTCCGCCAACCGGCTGGCCTTTCTCGGCCTGCTCATCATCATTGCCTTGCTGGCCGTCGCCGCCCTTGCCGGCGTGCTGGCGCCCTATTCTCCGACGTTCGGCGACCTGAAGAACGCGCGCCTGCTGGCGCCGAGCGCCGAGCATTGGTTCGGCACCGACGATCTCGGCCGCGATATCCTGTCGCGCATCCTCTACGGCTCGCGCTGGACGCTCTATGTGGTCATCCTGGTGGCCATCATCGCGGCACCGATCGGCCTCTTGGTCGGCACGGTGGCCGGCTATGCCGGCGGCTGGACCGATGCCATCCTGATGCGCATCACCGACATCTTCCTCGCCTTTCCCAAGCTGATCCTGGCGCTGGCCTTTGTCGCAGCACTGGGCCCCGGCATTGAGAATGCGGTGCTGGCCATCGCCATCACCTCATGGCCGCCCTACGCCCGTATCGCGCGCGCCGAGACGCTGACGGTGCGCAATTCCGATTACATCAAGGCGGTGCAGCTGATGGGCGCCTCGCCCTTCCGCATCGTGCTGCGCCATATCATGCCGCTTTGCATTTCGTCCCTGATCGTCAGGGTGACGCTCGACATGGCCGGCATCATCCTGACCGCCGCCGGGCTCGGTTTCCTCGGCCTCGGCGCGCAGCCGCCGCTGCCCGAATGGGGCACGATGATCGCGTCCGGTCGCCGCTTCGTGCTCGACCAATGGTGGGTGGCTGGTGCGCCGGGCTTCGCCATCCTCATTGTCAGCCTCGGCTTCAATCTGCTCGGCGACGGCCTGCGCGACGCGCTCGACCCTCGCAGTGGTGACCAATGAGCAGGGAAACGAAGACGCTTCTCGACGTCGACGACCTGCGCGTCACTTTCCCGACCCGCACCGGGCTGATCGAGGCGGTGCGCGGCGTCTCCTTTTCGCTCGGTCGCGAACGGCTCGGCATCGTCGGCGAATCCGGCTCCGGCAAATCGCAGACCGGCCGCGCCATTATGGGGCTGACGCCGCCGCAGGCGCGGATATCGGCCAACAAGCTCGCCTTCGACGGCATCGACCTGCTCAGCGTCTCGCCACGCGAACGCCGGAAGCTGCGCGGCAAGCGCATCGCCATGATCCTGCAGGACCCGAAATATTCGCTCGACCCTGTCATGAGCATCGGCCGCCAGATCGTCGAGACGCTGCGCACCCATGAAAAGGTCGGCAAGGCCGAGGCGCGCGACCGCGCATTGGCCATGCTGGAGGCGGTGCAGATCCGTGATCCCTCTCGCGTCTTCAACCTGCATCCGCATGAAGTTTCGGGCGGCATGGGCCAGCGCGCCATGATCGCCATGATGCTGATCGCAGGACCGGAAATGATGATCGCCGACGAACCGACTTCGGCGCTCGACGTAACCGTGCAGCTCGATGTGCTAGGCATCCTCGACAAGCTGGTCAGCGAACGCGGCATGGGGCTGATCTTCATCTCGCACGATCTGCGCCTGGTCTCATCCTTCTGCGACCGCGTCATCGTCATGTATGCCGGCAAGGTGGTCGAGCAGCTCAAGGCGTCCGAACTCGGCCATGCCCAGCATCCCTACACGCGCGGCTTGCTCAATTGCATGCCCAAGATCGGCGCCGACCGCCACCCGCTGCCGGTGCTCGACCGCAAGCCGGAGTGGGCGGCATGACTTCCGCGATTGCCGTCGACAGGCTGGAAGTGATCTTCGACCGTTTTCGCGCGCTGAAGGGTGTCAGCCTCGACGTGCAGCCGGGCGAATCCTTCGGCCTGGTCGGTGAATCCGGCTCCGGCAAATCGACGCTGCTGCGGGCCATCGCCGGCCTTGCGCCGGTCGCATCGGGCAGCATCGTCGTCAACGGCAAGACGCTTGGGACACGCCGCGACAAGGCCTTCTACCGCGAAGTCCAGATGGTCTTCCAGGATCCGTACGGCTCGCTGCACCCGCGCCAGACCGTCGACCGGCTGCTGCAGGAACCGCTTGCCATCCATGGCTTTGCCGACGGCGAAAAGCGCATCCAGCGGGCGCTCGACGAGGTCGGCCTCGGCAACGGTTTTCGGTTCCGCTATTCGCACCAGCTCTCCGGCGGCCAGCGCCAGCGCGTGGCGATCGCCCGTGCGCTGATTCTCGAACCGTCGATCTTGCTGCTCGACGAGCCGACCTCGGCGCTCGATGCCTCGGTGCAGGCGGAAGTGCTCAACCTGTTGGAAGAGGTACGCAGGCGGCGCAAGCTGACCTTCCTGATGGTCAGCCACGACCTCGCCATCATCACCCATATGTGCGAGCGGCTGATGGTGATGCAAAGCGGCGAGGCGGTGGAGAATCTGGCGGCGGCAGACCTTGTCGAACGCCGCGTAACCAAGGATTATACGCGCAATCTGTTGCGGGCCAGCGATGGGTTTGTGAGAACCGCCTGAATTCGTTTTCTCGTTTTGCGTCGAACAACCATCTCGGGGAATTCCTATGGAGGAATGGAAGTTTGCGGATCCGCCCAATCTCGCAGTGTATTCGGACAAGAGCATATTTAAACGTGGCGACTGGATCGCATACGTTGTGCATGAAGATGACGACGACGACAGCTACAACGACGAAGGTGGCACTTGGCAATTCCACAACAGCGAACCCGGACCTGTGGATGACGGCGACATAATGCTCGTCGGCCTGCAAGAGGTGGTGAGGTGGGATCAAACTATCCTGGAGTTGGCCGATTTGCCTAAAGGTTGGCATGCTTGGCGCGCCTCGAAATCATCGCCATGGCGGCGTGCAAAGTCACGTCCCGTACCCTCTAACGACAACGAATGACCCGGCAAAGCCTTAAGTCTGAGCTTGCACCGGTTCGCCGCTCTCCACAGGTGGCTCTTCCTGGGCTTCAGGCTCCTTGATCCTGAACCACGTCACATAAAGCGCCGGCAGGAACAGCAACGTAATCGCCGTGCCGGCAATGATGCCGCCCATCATGGCATAGGCCATCGGGCCCCAGAACACTTCACGTGCGATCGGGATCAGCGCCAGGCTGGCGGCGGCCGCCGTCAGCGCGATCGGGCGCATCCTGTGTTCCGTCGCTTCGATGACAGCGGCCCAGCGGTCCTTGCCGTCCCGGACGAGATCCTCGATCTGCACGATCAGGATGACCGAGTTGCGGATCAGGATGCCGATCAGCGCCAGCACGCCGAGGATGGCGACGAAGCCGAGCGGTGCTCCGCTCGGCACCAGGGCCGCCACCACGCCGATCAGGCCGAGCGGCGCCACGGCCACCACCAGGAACAGGCGCTGGAAACTCTGCAACTGCACCATCAGGATCGTCGCCATGACGAACAGCATCAACGGCACGACGGCGGCGATTGGTCCCTGGCTTTTGGCACTCTCCTCGACCGAGCCGGCGGTGGCGATCGAATAACCCGGCGGCAGCTTGGCGGTGAAGGCATCGACCGACGGCTTCAACTCGTTGACGACGGTGGCCGGCAGCACGTCGCCGACCAGTCCGGCGCGCACGGTGATGGTCGGGATGCGGTCGCGTCGCCACACCGTTGGCTGCTCCAGATCGTAGCGGAAGTTGGCGACGGCCGCGAGCGGGATCGCCTCGCCGGTACTGGTCGGCAGCTGCATGTTCTGCAAGGTTTCGATCGAGCCGCGTTCGGACCCACGCGAGCGCGCCACGACATTGATCAGATAGGTGGCGTCGCGCACCTGCGTGATGGTGGCGCCGCCGACCGTACTGTTCAGCGCGCTGGCGATGTCGGAGGAGGTGATACCGAGCTGGCGTGCCTTGTCCTGCAGCACGTCGACCCTCAGCACACGCTGCGGCTCGTTCCAGTCGAAGGTCGGCGCTGCTAGCTTTGGATTGGCGGAGATGACACCGGCGAATTGCTGCGCCAGTTCGCGCACCGTCTGGATGTCGGGACCGCCGACGCGATATTGCACCGGGCGGCCGACCGGCGGTCCGAGTTCGAGCGGCTTGACGAAGGCGTCGGTGCCGACGAACTCCTCGCGCAGCAGTTTTTCAAGC
>NZ_RZQY01000276.1:0-7423 GCF_003998575.1 Mesorhizobium sp. M7A.F.Ca.CA.001.10.2.1
GATCCTGGCCGGCGGCGCCGACTTCGAATTCCGCCTCAACTACGAGATCATCCCGGCGATCGAGATCAAGGACTTTTCCGACATCAAGGTGACACGCCAGGTGTTCGACGTGCCTGATGCCGAGATCGACGAGCAGGTCCAGCGTGTTGCCGAATCGGCGCGCAGCTACGAGCCGAAGACCGGCAAGGCCGCCAATGGCGACCGCGTCACCATCGACTATGTCGGCAAGATCGACGGCGAAGCCTTCAATGGCGGCGCGGGCACCGATCAGCCGCTGGTGCTGGGCTCAAAAGAGTTCATCCCCGGCTTCGAGGATCAGCTGGTCGGCGCCAAGGCCGGTGACGAAAAGCAGGTCACCGTGACTTTCCCGGAGAACTACCAGGCCGCGCATCTTGCCGGCAAGGAAGCGACCTTCGACGTCACCGTCAAGGAAGTGTCCCAGCCCGGCGCGCTGGAAATCAACGACGAGACCGCCAAGAACCTCGGCCTGGAGTCGCTGGAGCGCCTGCGCGACGTCGTACGCGGCCAGATCGAGAACCAGTTCGGCGCCATGACACGCCAGAAGGTGAAGCGCCAGCTGCTCGACCAGCTCGATGCGGCTTATTCGTTCGAGGCGCCGTCGAAGCTCGTCGACGCCGAGTTCAACAACATCTGGGCGCAGGTCAATCGTGACCTGGAAGCAGCCGGACGCACCTTCGCCGACGAAGAGACGACGGAAGAAGAGGCGCGTGCCGAGTATCTGCGGCTTGCCGAGCGCCGCGTGCGTCTCGGCCTGGTGCTGGCTGAAATCGGCGAGAAGGCCGGCGTGACCGTATCGGACGAAGAGCTGCAGCGCGGCCTGTTCGAGCAGGTGCGCCGCTATCCGGGCAACCAGCAGCAGGAAGTCTTCGAGTTCTACCGCAACAACCCGGAAGCGTTGAACACGCTGCGGGCGCCGATGTTCGAGGAAAAAGTGGTCGACCATCTGCTCGGTCAGATTTCGGTCACCGACGTCAAGGTCAGCAAGGAAGAGCTGATGGCCGACGACGAAGAGGACGAGACCTCCGTCAAGGCGAAGCCGGCGAAGAAAGCCGCCGCCAAGAAGGCCGACGCCAAGAAGGCCGACGACGCGGAAGAGCCCAAGAAGAAGGCCGCGCCGAAGAAGAAGGCCGCCGAATAACACCAGCGCTCCGCTGAAACAGGAAGGCCGCCCTCCAGGCGGCCTTTTTCGTTGCCAAACTGCAACAGCCGCCATGCTTCGCGAGCGACGGCCTGTGGCGACCAAGCTTTGATCATTATCTGCGCTTCTATTGCAAGCCGCTTGGTTGTTGGAGGGCGTGTTGAGACTGTTCGTCGAATTGGGACACGCTTCGGCAATCGCGCTGGTCCTTGTCTCGGTCTGCGGCATCGCCCAGGCCGGCGCGGTGTCTGACAACTGGCGCTTCGGCACGAGTGAAGACGGCCTTGTCACGGCCTCGCTCTACGCAACCAACAAGCTGATCACCGGCGGCGGTGCCTTGAGCTACAGCCCGATCCTGACGATTGCCTGCCGGGCAAACGGCGAGCCGCATTGGACTGAATGGCTGCAATTGAACGACGCTGTTTCGGCCAGCCGCAAGATCACCATGTCGATCACGGTCGATCAGGAGAGCAAGTTCGATGAAAGCTGGGCGGTCGGGCCGCGCGGCCGGATGCTGGTGCGCGATGGCGCCGATGGCATCAGGCGCCTTGTCGCCGCGAACCGGCTCCAGCTTTCGTGGCGGTTCGGGCTGCTGGCGGGGCGCGGCGAGGCCGATTTCGACCTCGCCGGGTTCGGCGAAGCGGTCAATCAGGTAGCCGGCAGCTGCAACACCGATCCGCCGTGAACGGATCGTGAGCCAGGGCGGCGACAGGAATGGCTTGCTCAGGACCTCAAAATCTCTTGCTCAGGACCTCCGGCTGTCAGAACGCGACGACATCACCAGGCAGTAGCGCAAGTTCGGCCACGATGCCGCCGCCTGTCGTGGCATTGCTAACCGATCCATTCATGTTGGCGGTGCCCGCTAGCGGCACCATTTTTCGACGGCAATTGCAATTGCCTTGGTGCAATCGACGAGATCGCGCACCGAAACGCGTTCGTTCGGCTGATGCGCCTGCGCGGGGTCGCCGGGACCGAAATTGACGGTCGGCGTGTTGCCGAGGCCGGTCGGCAGGCCGATGTCGCTGTGCGCGCCAAAACCACTCAGGACCGGCGAGAGATTGGCTTCTTTGACGGCCTCCTGGAAGACGCCGACAAAGGGATTGTCCGAGGGGATTTCGGCGCAATCGGCGTCGAGGATCCACTCGACGCGGGCGGGGTGCTTTCGCAGGTAGGGGTCTGCCTGGCAGACATTGGCTATGTGCTCTTCGATTTCGCGTTTGACGTTGCCACCCAGTTTGAACTCGTCGTGCTCGCTCGGCAGATATTGAGCGTCGATGATGATCTCGCCGCGCTCTGCCATGGAGGACGGATGTTCGCCGGCGCTCATCTGGGTGACGATGATCTGGTTGGGCAGGTCCATCAACGGATGGTTCTTTCTGGGATCGAACATCCAGCGCCGGTTGAGGATGTCGATGCCGTCGAGGATTTGCCGGCAAAGCTGGACGGCATCGACCGGGCCGCTCGAATACCAGGCATTGGGCGTCAGCTCCGCATGCCCGCCTATGCCGTCAATGATGATCTTCCCCCACAGAATGCCGTGACAGAGCGGTGCGATCTTGTTCGCCGTCGGTTCGGTCATGATGCCGGCGTCGGCGTGAAAGCCGCGATCGACCATGGCCAGCGACCCCATGCCGCCGATTTCCTCGTCGACGACGGTGGTGAAGACGACGTCTCCGGACAGGGGAATGTCGAGTCCCTTCAGGATCTCGACGGCCATCAGCATGCAGGCGACGCCGCCTTTCATGTCGACCGTACCGCGGCCGTGTAGAAATCCGTCCTTGAGGACGGGCTGGAACGGGTCGGTCGTCCAGTGCCCTGCGGCGCCGGGCGGGACGACATCGATATGGCCGGTCAGCATGATGGAGCGACCGCCGCCCGTGCCCTTCAAGACGCCGCCGAGATTGGGCCGGCCTTCGAACGTCCTGCCTTTGTTGGCGCCGGCGCGCCCCTTGTATTTTTCGTAGAGTGCAGGGCCATCCGGGTCCCATAGATCGGTCGAGAAGCCGAGCGCCTCGATCCGCTTTTGCAGATAGAGCTGGCAATCACGCTCGCCGGGGCCGGCCTCCTTTGGATCGGATTTCACGATCGAGGGGAAGGCGACGAGATCGCTCAGCGTTTGGACGATACGGTCAGCGCTTGCCTCGACGCGCGCGGCAATGATCTCTTCCATGGACGGCATCATGATCTCCAACGTTGGGAAAGTCGGTCGGCGAGAAGGACGAAAACCAGAAGGGCGCCGACAATCCCCACCTGCCAAACCGTGTTGATGTTCAATTGCAGAAGGCCGGTCTTCAGCGTGACCAGCAGCAGGACGGCCGCGAACACGCCGCCAACGCCACCGCGCCCTCCGGTGATGGCGATGCCTCCAAGCATGGCGGCAGTCAGCGATTCGAGTTCGAGGTTCTGGCCGATATTGGGCCTGCCGCTGCCGAGCCAGGAGATCGAGACGAGCCCAGCGGCGCCGGCGAGCGCGCCACTCAAGGCGTAGAGGATCAAGCGAACGCGATCGACCGGAATACCGACCAGCCTGGCCGAGCGTTCGTTGAAACCCATGGCGTAGATCCAGCGCCCCCACGCTGTCGAGAGCAGCACCAAACCGGCTAGCGCAAAGCAGGGGATGGCAAGGGTGAGAAAGGGCAGGGGAATGCCCATGACGACGCCGCGCCCCCACACAAGCAGCCAGGAGGGCACGCCTGCTTGGGCCGCGCCGCCGGTAATGGCAAGTGCAGCGCCGGAATAGACGAAGAAGGTGCCGAGCGTCGCGATGAAGGGGAGAAGCGCGAGCCCGTTCACCAGCCATCCGTTCAAGGCACCGAGCATCGCGCCGGCCAGGATGCAGACGGCGGGCAGCAGGACCGGCGGCAATCCCAGCTTGAGGCAAAGCATCGCGACGATGGCGGACAGCGAGACCGCACCGCCGACCGAGAGGTCGATGCCGGCGCCACCGGCCATGATGACCAGCCCTTGTCCAAGGCCGACCAGGGCAAGGATCGTCGAGAACTGAAGAATGGTGGTGACGGTGCCGAGATTGAAAACAGAAGGCCTGAGCGCCAGCAGGCCGACAATCACGATCAGCCAAAGCATACAGAGCAAAGCCAGGGTAAGGGCCGGGCCTTGCAGGTTGCGGAGCGTTTTCATGCGCGGGCTCGTTGAAATCTGCCGAGCGGCAATCGGTTGCAAACAGCTTCGAAGCCAAGCACGCCGATGATGAGAACGCCGGTGACGACAGGCTGCCAAAGGGAAGGGACACCGATCAGCAGCAGGCCGTTCTGCAGGATTCTCAGAAGCAGCACGCCGAGCACGGTGCCGATCAGGCTGCATCTGCCGCCCAATATGCTGGTCCCGCCAAGAATGACCGCGGCAATGGCGTCGAGCGCCAGCGTGCTGCCGATCGTCATCTCCACATTGCGATAGGTGGCGACATAGAACGTGGCGGCAATGCCAGTCAGCACACCGCTGATGACGAAGGTCATGAAGCGGATCTTGATCACCGGGATGCCAGAAAGCCGCGCTTTTTCCTCCGAATTGCCGATCGCCAGCAGATGCAGCCCATAAGGGGTTCGCCGCAGCGCCAGCCAGACGGCCAGATAGGCAACGGCAATCACCAGGGCAGGGACGGGGACGCCGAGCACGCTGGTTGCAAGAAGATCTGTAAGGCTCGAGGGCAGGCCCGAAAGCCATTGCCCTCCGAGAAGTACGAAGACGGCGGTGCGGTAGACACCAAGCAGGCCGAGTGTACCGACAATTGCCGGAACGCGGCCGAGGACAACGACGGCGGCGGTCACGCATCCCAGCAGCGCACCGACCAAAGGGCCTGCAATGAGCGCCAGCAGCGGATTGCCGCCGGCGCCGAGCACACGCCCGATGGCGATGGCCGCCAGACCCATGACGATGCCGATCGAGACATCGATGCCGCCCATGGCGAGCAGCAGGGTCATGCCAAGGCCGATCAGCAGCAGTTCGACACTGTTGCGCAAGACCGTGGCTGCATTGCCTGATGTCGCGTAGTGCGGCGATGCGACAGAAAAGATGACGATCGCCAGCAAACAGGCGACAAACAGAGACCACTCCCGCCCGTTCATGGAGAAGACACCGTTTCCAAACTGCCGCACCACGTTCATCTCAGAGCTCAGAAGTTGAACTTGTCGACATTGTCCTTGGTGAAGACGGCCGGCGGCCCGAGAAGCAAAATGCCCTTGGCGGCATCATAGGTGACGGGCTTTTCCAGGCCGACGACCTTGTTTTCCGCTTCGAAGCTCTTACCGTCGATCAGCTGTTTGCCGGCCCAGACCGTGAGATAGCCGAGTTGCTCGGGATCCCAGAGAACGGTGAAGCCGAAGGCTCCGCTCTTCAGGTAAGACCGTGCCGTGTTCGGGCTGCAGTAGCCGGCACCGATGACCGAGCCGATCTTGCCTGCGGTTTCGATGGCCTGGGCTACGCCCGGGCATGTCGAGGAGGCGACGGCGATGATCGCCTTGATGTCCGGGTTGGCCGCCATCAGATCGCCTGATATTTGCGCGGCGCGTTCGGCGGTGCCGCCGGCGAATTGCGGCGCGAGCAGCTTCAGCTTCGGATATTTGGCGGTGGCTTGCTTCTGCATGAAGCCGATCCAGGCGTTGAGATTGGACGCCGTTGCCTCGCCGGAGACGATGCCGATGGTTGCGTCCTCGCCGACGCGCTTGACGAGTTCGTCGACAATGGTTGTGCCGAGGCCTTCGTCGGTCGCCTGCGCCACATAGACGGCGCGGCCGCTGTCGGGCGCGTCGCTGTCGCTGGTGAACAGCTTGATGCCTTTCGCCTTGGCGCTCTCGACCACGGGTGCGATGCTGGAGGCATCGAGGACGCTGACCGAGATCGCCTCGACGCCCTGATCGATCAGGTTCTGGACGATCTGCAACTGGTCGACCGGATTGGTGTCGACGGGACCGGAATAGATGAAATCGAGGCCCAGGTCCTTGGCGGCGCGATTGCCGCCGGCTTCCATGGCGTTGAAGTAAGGGATGCCGATCAATTGCGGAACGAAGGCGACCTTGTGTTTGTCCGCGGCATGCGCCGCGGTTGCAATGGCGAGTGACAGTGCGGAAGCGGCGAGCACTTTCTTGAACTGTGAAAGCATGTGTTTGAACCTCTCTGGAAATGACGTGCGTTTCAGTTTGTTTTTTCAAGCGCCCGCACGTCGGGATGAGCGCCTGTTATGAGCGAAACGACTTCCTCGTGATCGGTATCGGCCGCCAGCCGTTCGGCCACCTTGCGGCCGCGCCGGAACACCACGATGCGGTCGGCAACCTCGAAGACTTCGGAAATGTTGTGGCTGATGAGCACAACGGCACAGCCGCGCGCGGCAAGCCGCCGTGTCAGCGCCAGGACCTTGCGCGTTTCGGCAACGGCAAGGGCCGCGGTCGGCTCATCCATGATGACCAGCCTGGCATTCAGATTGAGCGCCCGGCAGATTGCGACGGCCTGGCGTTGGCCGCCCGACAGACTGCCAACAGGCGCTTCTGGATCGGAAATATGGGCGTCGAGCTCCTTCAGCAGGCCGTCGACGCGCTGGCGCATTTCTTTGCGCTTCAGGAACGGAATGCCAAAAATGGAGCGTTTCAATTCACGGCCGAGAAAGACGTTTTCTGCGATCGACAGGTTCTCCGAAAGCGCCAGTTCCTGAAAGATCGTCGCGATCCCCGATGCCGCGGCATCCTTGGGCGAGTGAAAGGCGACCGGATTGCCCTCGATCACAAGCTCCCCACCACTGGGCGGATGAGCGCCTGCCAGGATCTTGATGAAGGTCGATTTGCCGGCGCCATTGTCGCCGAGAAGCGCCAGCACCTCGCCGGAGCGGATCTCCAGATCGACATTTGCCAGCGCGGTCAGAGCGCCGAAGCGCTTGGCGATGTTTCTGGCGACAAGAAAGGGCTCTGTCATGACGGGTTCCCCGACGATTGCGGATCGGCTAGGCGGCGTTGCTGACCCAGCGCAGCACGTTGGTCCAAAGCCGCGCGTAGCCAGGCCATTCGACAAAACTGTTCGGCAGCCAGTGAGGACCGATGTCCGACGTCCAGACCAGCGTACGCCCTTCGCCATGGCGCCCGGTAACCAGCAGGGGATGGCCGCCCTGGTCCTGCGGCAGCCGCGCCAGGACCTCGACATCGTCGCGATCACGGGCGATGACCTCGTTGGCACCGAGCAGCAGCGGCCATTCGCCCTCGATGCCGGCAAAAATCGGATGATCCCTGGAACCAGTGATCTCAGGACGAAAGCCTTCCGGTA
>NZ_RZQY01000277.1:0-7404 GCF_003998575.1 Mesorhizobium sp. M7A.F.Ca.CA.001.10.2.1
CGCAAAGAACCGTGTCGGTAGACGAGTTTCCGATCTCTACCACGATGGCCGGTTCGTTGTTGGAAATCGAGCCTGGGGCGATGCGCGAACTGCATTGGCACCCCAATGCCGACGAGTGGCAATACTACATCGAAGGCGCTGCAGAGATGGCGGTGTTCCTTGCCGAGGGACAGGTTGTCATTGAGCAGTTCGAGGCAGGGGACATCGGTTATGCGCCAATGGGTTCCGGCCACTATATCCGCAACACGGGGCCAGGAGTCCTGCGGGTCCTCGTCGGGTTCAATAACGGTCACTACGAGGCGAACGACCTCTCCGCCTGGCTAGCGGCCAATCCGGTCGACGTGCTGGCGGCGAATCTAAGCTTGCCGAGGGTGGCGGTGGCCGGTCTGAGGGCCAGACCGGGTTTTCTGGCGCCCGGCGCCCCGTGACGGACGCGGCTGAAACCGACCGCGTCACCCATCGCCGTCTCCCCGACTACTCTCCTCCTGGCGCGTAGGCTCGTTCTCGGTCGAGTGGTGGGCGAGAACGGAGCGGGGCTGAACACTGTGTTTCATCCAGAAGGAAAGCACAAATGAACACACCGGTTTGGCTCATCACCGGCGGATCGAGCGGGCTGGGCGCGTCTATTGCGCACGCGGCTCTGCGAGCCGGACATCGCGTGGCTGTCACGGCGCGGGACAGCTCTCGCCTGGACGCGCTGGCCGCGGATTATCCAGGCGCGGTACTGCCCCTATCGATGGATTTGACTAGCACCACCGAAATAGAGGCGGCCGTTGCGGCGGCCGAGGGATGGCATGGCCATATCAACGTACTCGTGAACAATGCGGCGGTCGGCTACCTCGCCCTAATAGAGGAAGGGCAAGACGAGAAAGTTCGTAAGCTATTCGAAACCAATGTGTTTGGCGCGGTCGCGGCCATACGGGCTGCCCTGCCTGGCATGCGCGCACGCGGAAGCGGGACGATCATCAATATCTCCTCGACCAACGGCATCGTCGCCATGCCGTCCCTCGGCTACTATAGCGCGTCGAAATTCGCTCTCGAAGCGCTCACTGAAGCGCTGACGCAAGAAGTCGCGCCGCTTGGCATACGCGTGATGTCGGTCCAGCCGGGGGGCATGCCGACGGGCATAGTCTCGCGCAATCTCCGGAGCCCGAGGATCGAGGGCTACGATGCCCCGGCGCATGCCATCATGGATCTTCTGGAAAACGACAGAGATGGCGCCCTTGCGCCGAGCGACCCCCATCGGATTGCACAGATACTTGTCGGTCTGGTGATGGCTAAAACCATGCCTCGGCAACTTATACTTGGCCCCGACAGTTGGGAGGCCATTACGTCAAAACTGATCGCGCAGCGTATGGAGTTCGACGCGTGGAAGGATATCGCCTACAGCACGGTCGCACTGTGAACGTTCCACGAGTTCGTCCGGGGATCGGTCAAACTGTCCGGAGAAGCTTCCGACCAATTAGCGCGGACGATACAGAGGTGGGAGCTAGCTCCGTCTCGAGCGAGGCCGCTGGTGTGTCGATCGAGAGGCGAAGGCGATCAGCTAGGATGGTCGCTTTGCCGGGCGTCTAGCCTCAATCTTCGTTCTCACGAGTGAGTCCTGACGTCCTGCCGCAACTCGGACGGCCCTGCGGCGTTCGCGTTGTGCTTGCTGGTGTAGGGTCACGCGTGGACGGCACGTACGCCATGTTCGGCTAGTGCGGCTGCGTTGCAGCCGTGTCAAACGGTTCGGTTCGCCGGAATCAAACCGAGATCTGCCAGGAGACTGGCAGATCTCGTCGGATCTATGGGTCTGTCTTTGCGGGTAGCAGGTCAGGCGGCGACGGATCGGCTGCTGATGCGACGCTTTTGTCTTGAACGCAGGGATAGCCCAAGACCAATGAAACCGCCGCCCTGGAACAAAAGGTCGACGGTGAGAACTGCGCCGAGGAGCCACAGGCCAACGGCAGGCCAAGTGGCGACAATGAACATGCCAACAACGACGGTGAAGACGCCGCTGCCGGCGATCCATCCCCACCCACCCTGGCTGCGAAGCTGCAAGCCAATAACAATGCGAAGGGTGCCAGCGGCAATGAGCAGGACGCCGAGCACCAGGGAAATGCCGACGGCGGTTAAGACAGGATCGTAGACCGAGATCGCTCCGGCAGCCGCATAGAGCAGTCCGGCCAGGAGGTAGAGAAAGCGGCGGCCCCAGCTGCCAGTCGTGAAGGCGTGGATGATCTGCATCACGCCACCGGCGATCATCATGGCGGCAATATAGAGAACGGATACGAGCGTCGCGAGCAGGAGGTTTAGGCCCGCAATCGCACCGGTGACCAGAAGTCCAATGCCAAGCGCTACGAACCAACCCCACTTGCCGTGAAGTTCCTTCAGTGGCGCTCCGGGCGAGCGGTTGATGGTGGTGTCGAACATTTCAGGTCTCCTTCTTTGCTGGATCGGATAGGCTTGATGCATCTGGCCAAGGGCCAGAAGATCGCGTGGCGACCACGGAATACCCGAGGAGGTGCGCTTATCGCTGAGCGCCTCAGAACGCTGGATGGACCGCTCGCCGGCTACCTGAGAGCGTCCTCGACGGTCGTCGCGATCCATTGTTCGACGGTGAGGCCGACGTCGCCCGCATGAACTGCCGCCGCGGCCGCCACGGAGGGAGGTAGCGGTACGTCGTAGATGATGTCCTGGATGCTGTTGGCTGCAAGCACTTGACGCGTAACGTTGTCGGCGAATTGTCTCACTCTTTCGAGCTTCTCCTCGTGGCTGCCGTCGGTACTGGCCGACACGGCCGGACAGTAGAGCGCGATAAGGTAGTTGATCGTATCGTCGCTGGACATTCCGTGCTCCCGCAGAAGCTGGATTGCCGTCTGCAACTGGGCGGGCTGGTCAAGCGTGAGCCCTTTAGGAACGAATCCCGTGACCTCGCCCTCTAGCGGGGAAACGTGGAGGTCGGCCGCGGACGGGCACTGCAGTTCTTGGGCATAAAGCCGCGCTGGAACCGCGACGAGCGCGACGTAAGCGGTCACCACAGCAACGACCAGGTTACAGGATTTCATGGCCATCTCTCCTGGAGAGGGAGTAAAGGGAGCGAAACGCATAGAGCACCCGCCATCGCCGACGTGTTTCCCCGGCAAAACGCTTGAAGACGGTGAACAAATGTGCCTGCGCCTGGAAGCCGACGCTCAGTGCGACCTCGACCAGTGAGTATGTGTTTTCGGCGAGCACGACCTTGGCGTGATGGGTCCGCCTGCGCACCACATACTCGTGCGGACGAAGATCGGTTGCCGTCCGAAACTGGGCTGCAGAATACATCCTGCTCAGGCCCGCTTGAGCCGCGAGATTACCAAGGCTGATCGTGTCAGCAATGTGGTCTTCGACATATAAGGCCCGCTTCAGCCGCCATTTCACCAGGGCATTTCCTGGGGTATGCGCGTTTTGGGTAACGCACAGTCCGAGCCAACGGGCGGCGACCGCAAGCCTGATCACGTCATCGTAGATGCCTCTAGACATGGGTTCGGGGTTATCAGTCGCAGGCGTATTGTCGAACATGCACGGCCCCTTGTGTCTCATTCCGCATAGGCCGGGCCGGCTGCGCTCGTCGTGGGGATCGTCGATCCTTTCCCCAGATGCGACAGCAGTAGGACTGCTCAACACGCCGAAATGACGGTCCGGTTACCCCGGTGAATCTGAACGTCACCCGTGCTCGGCTCAATTCGTACAATCGTCTTGCAACATGTACCCTCGCTTAGGATTCCCATGCTTTGGATTTAGACAACCTGCCGATGCGGTCCGCGAAGCCTTCCTGCGGCCAAGCGTCTGGCGCTCGGACGTCCGCGGTCGAGGCGCCAAGCCAACGTCGGAAGAGCGAGCGGAGGTCGCTCCGGTCAGCGGCTTCATGTTCGAAGCCAGCGCCCCGGTTCTTACTCGTCGTGCGCCAAGCTCTTCGCGCGCGGCTTCGCCATATCGATCGGCTCGGCTTGCAGCACGATCGGGCAGGACGCGCCCTGTTACACCTGAACTGCTCGATTCCTGGCTTCGCATGCTGAGCCTGATGGAGCGCCCGGACCAGGTTCCGGCCCTGGCCCCGGCCTACCAGCGCGAAATTCTCTTCCACGTGCTGAAGGGGCCACTCGGCTGGATGCTGCGGGATATGGCGACCCCAGATACCACGCTTTCAGGGGTCGGCATCGCCATTCAGTGGCTCAGGGAAACTTCGCCAAGCCGCGCCAGTTGTACGTTTGTTCGCAAAATCCACTCCTCTTGCGCAACATGACAAGAGTAAGTTTCGCCTCTGCCGTCCCATCGGCTGGGATGCCTTTGCCGATCTCATCTAGAGCGAGAAGCTTCCCTCGCTTTTCCGCCCGTTCCAGCTGTGCAGAGCCATTCCACTGGCTCGCATCCTGGCAATAGAGTTTCTCTCAACGCGCAGTGTGCATGATCGCATCTGGGGGCGTGGGACGTTTCGAGGGGAACACGATCTGGCATTTGAAGTTTGCTCATAACGCAGCGTCTGCTTTGACGAGTTTCGCCTGCGCAAGCCTTGCGCCTGTCATCATCTGGATCAAGGCTCGCGTGAGAAGAATGTCTCCGATAGCGACGAAGATCGCGAAAGCTTCTCGCAAGGGCTTGACTGTGGCGTCGGCGCTGGCGCACCGGCGGAAGTCTGCTGTCCCGGCTTCGTACCGGTCGCTGCTCACGCCAACTGTGGCTAAGCCCGACGTCCCATCCGCTCTTCACGCCGTTCAGCATCGAACGCCTGCCTTCCCTTCGCATTCCATAGGTTGCGCGCATGCTCGCCTTCATCGCTCTGCAGCTTGGCGGCGATCCGAAGCAACGCGCCGTAGATGGTAGCGCGATCGTCGTTGGTCAGATCAACGATGCCCGCCTTGACGACGAGACCGCCAAGTTCGATGAGCTGCCGTGTGCGCTTGCGACGCTCGACCTGCCAGGTGCGCATATCATGCCGAGCCAGAGCCGCCTGCCGGCGATTGTGGGCCGCCCGGTTGCGCTGGAGTGCCGCGAGGGTTGCGCTGAGATGCCGGAGCAGTTCGCCGGGAGCCGCTCTCGAAAAACATCACCCCACGCTTGGCCCATGCCTCACGCTTTGCGGTCTCTTTCGTCTCGGCGATTGCAACCAGTGCGCCGGCCAGTTCGTCGGTGCTGAGCTGGTCGGCGCCGGTGGCGATCACCAGCTCTCCAAGCTGCTGGACCTTTCTGGTTCTGAGCTCTCGCGCCTTGTCTTCCAGCGCCTTCAGTTCCGCATCGTAGTCGCGTGGCTTGCGCATCTGCTGTCTCCATCATCTCCATTGATTGTCGATGCAGCGATGATAGGCGAGCGTCTGCCGGATGGCTTCAGGGTTGCCGAGACGGCTCGGGACGCGCCGGTCCATCCCGAGAATTTTTCGAGGGAGGGCGCGCTTATACGTCGTGCCGACGTACGCTTTGCCGTGCAAATGATCTGCTCGCGATGGCGATCTATCATCTTCACGTCAAGATCATTGGCCGCAAGGCAGGCAGCAGCGCGTTGGCTTCTGCGGCCTACCGCTCGGCTTCGAGGCTGCGCGACGGGCGTATCGAACGTACTCACGATTTCTCGGCCAAGCGCGGTGTTGTCCATTCCGAGGTGATGCTGCCTGAGGATGCTCCGGAGGCCTGGCGCGACCGCGAGAGGCTGTGGAACGATGTCGAGGCGTTCGAGGTCCGCAAGGATGCCCAGCTCGCCCGCGAGGTGGAGTTTGCGCTCCCGCGAGAACTCAGCCAGGCGCAAGGCATCGAACTGGCGCGCGACTTTGTTCAGGCTGAGTTTGTGAGCCAGGGCATGGTCGCCGATCTCAATGTGCATTGGGACAGGGCGGAGGATGGCAGCCCCAAACCGCACGCTCATGTCATGCTCACCATGCGGTCCGTGGACGAGAACGGCTTTGGCGCCAAGGTTCGAGACTGGAATGCTACCCAGCTGGTCGAGCGCTGGCGCGAGCGGTGGGCGGAGCTTGCCAATGAACGCTTGGCCGAACTCGACATCGACGCCCGCATCGATCATCGCAGTCTGGAAGCGCAGGGCATTGCCCTGGAGCCGCAAACCCAGATTGGTGCGCCAGCGCAACGCATCGAGGGCAGTGACCTTGCTGCTGGCGATAGTGAAGCAGATCGCGCCGAACTGCACCGCGAGATCGCGCGCAACAATGGTGCGCGCATCATTGCCGATCCAACCGTAGCGCTCGATGCCATCACCCATCAGCAATCGACCTTCACCCGAAAAGACATTGCGAAGTTTGCGCATCGGCACAGCGATGGAGTGGAGCAGTTCAACGCGGTAGTGGCAGCCATCGGCAACGCACCCGATCTGGTCGAACTCGGCAAGGACATGCGCGGCGAAAACCGTTTCACCACCCGGCAGATGATCGAGACCGAACAGCGCCTTCACCGCGCTGCGGAACGTATTGATTTGGACGAGCGACACGCGGTGAGTAACGCACATCGTGAGGCAGCATTGGCGCAGGCTGCGCAACGCGGGCTTGTCCTGTCAGGCGAGCAGATCGATGCACTTGCGCACATCACCGATGGCCACGGTCTTGGTGTCGTTGTCGGCTTTGCCGGAACGGGCAAGAGCGCCATGCTGGGCGTTGCGTGCCAGGCATGGGCAGCGGCGGGCTATGAGGTTCGAGGCGCCGCACTCTCCGGCATTGCCGCCGAGAATCTGGAGGGCGGTTCAGGCATTTCGTCACGCACCATCGCCAGCATGGAACATAGCTGGGGACAGGGCAGGGATCTGCTCAGCGCCCGCGATGTCCTGGTGATCGATGAGGCCGGCATGGTCGGCACGCGCCAGTTGGAGCGCGTGCTCTCCCATGCGGCGGACGTTGGCGCAAAAGTCGTCCTCGTCGGCGATCCGCAGCAATTGCAGGCAATTGAAGCCGGTGCGGCATTCCGCTCGATCCATGAGCGACATGGTGGCGTCGAAATCGGTCAGGTGCGCCGGCAGCGTGAGGACTGGCAGCGTGATGCCACGCGCGATCTTGCAACCGGCAGGATCGGCGCTGCGATCGACGCCTATGACGCGCAGGGCATGGTGCACCAAGCTGCGTCGCGCGATGAGGCACGCAGCGATCTTGTCGAGCGCTGGGATCGGGACAGGCATGCAGAGCCTGAAGCGAGCCGGATCATTCTCACCCACACAAACGACGAAGTGCGCGCGCTCAACCAGGCAGCGCGCGAGCGGATGCGCGCGGATGGAGATCTCGGCGACGAAGTTCAGGTGGATGTGGAGCGCGGTGCAAGGACCTTCGCACGCGGCGACCGGGTCATGTTCTTGCGCAACGAGCGGTCGCTCGGCGTCAAGAACGGCACGCTCGGTGTGATCGAAGAGGTCAGCGTCCAGACGATGACGGTTCAAACCGATGACGCCAGGTC
>NZ_RZQY01000278.1:0-7369 GCF_003998575.1 Mesorhizobium sp. M7A.F.Ca.CA.001.10.2.1
ATGCCGCCGCGCTCGGCCTCCGGGATCGGCGCCAGGAAGCGCTCCCATTTGTCCGGGAACATTTCCGAGACGCCGAATTGATAGTACCATTCGAGTTCGGCTCGCGTCAGCGTGTAGATGCCGCGTACCACCAACTCACTGACGCGTTCGGGGTGCGTTTCGGCATAGGCGAGCGCCAGCGTCGACCCCCAGGAGCCTCCGAACACCAGCCATTTGTCGAAGCCGGCCATTTCGCGCAGGCGTTCGATGTCGGCGACCAGGTGCCAGGTCGTATTGGTTTCGAGCGAGGCGTTGGGCGTCGATTTTCCGCAGCCGCGCTGGTCGAACAGGATGACATCGTAGAGCTTCGGGTCGAACAGCCGCCGGTGTTTTGGGGAAATGGTGCCGCCCGGCCCGCCATGCAGGAACACCGCCGGCTTGGCGCCCCTCGTGCCCGAACGCTCCCAGTAGACCTGATGGCCGTCGCCGACATCCAGCATGCCGGAATCGAACGCCTCGATCTCGGGATAAAGCGTACGCAATTGACTGCTCATAGCTGCAAACCTTTGGTCGGCCAGTCCGCTGTTTCATGGTCTGGGTGCTGGAAGGAGATGATGGATTCCTGCCTGTTGTAATAATCAGGATCCTGGTGGACGGGCTGATCGAAGATCGTCTCCACCCAGGGCAGCCGCGCGGCGTAGTTGACCTGGATCTGCGGGGCAAGATCGGAGCGGTCGTCGAAGGCACCGATAGCGATCTCAAGTCCACCGGGCTGCCGGTAGGTCAGCGGCGTCCCGCAGCGGGCGCAGAAACCACGATCGATGTTGACCGACGACTGGAAATAGCTCGGCTCTTCATGGGTCCATTCGACGCCGTCCCTGGGCACCGTGACCAGTGCACCGAAGAACGAGCCGAACTGCTTCTGGCACATGCGGCAATGGCAGATCGATGGACGGCCGAGCGCTCCATGAATGCGGAAACGCACGGCGCCACACTGGCAGCCGCCGGTTCTTACCTGATCGGTCATGATCTTTCCTTTGGCGGCCATTGTTCGGTGTCGTGGTCCGGATGCTGATAGGAGACGAGATCCGCCAGATAAGAGGCCGACGACACGTCGGCCATCGTCTCCTCGCCCGGCAATTGCGGGATCGTATCGACATAAGGCAGCTTTGCCTCGGTGCCCCATTGGATCAGCGGCACGATCTCCGCCGGATTGTCGAACGCGCCGATGGCGAGGCCAACGCCGTCCGGCGCGGTGAAGGTCAGCGGCGTGCCGCAATCGGCGCAAAAACCGCGATCGACATGGTTGGAGGAGCGGAAGTATTTCGGCTCGCCGCGCGTCCAGTCGAGCCGGGCGCCACGCACCGAAACCAGCGGCGCATAGAACGAGCCGAACGCCTTCTGGCACATGCGGCAATGGCAGACCGAAGCGTCGCCGAGCGCGCCTTCAACGCGAAAGCGCACCGCGCCGCACTGGCAGCCGCCGGTGTAGACCGGCCGGTTGTCGAGGCTCATCACCGCTCACTCCGGGACATGGCAGACGGCCTCGACATTGTTGCCGTCGGGATCGAAGACGAAGGCGCCATAGTAGCTCGGGTGATAATGCGGCCGCAGGCCTGGCCCGCCATTGTCCTTGCCACCGGCGGCAAGGGCTGCGGCATGGAAGGCATCGACCTCGGCGCGGCTGCGCGCCGTGAAGGCGACGTGCTGGTGATCCCTGGGCTTGTCCTTGCCGGTACTCAGCCAGAACACCGGCCGGTCACGGCCATAGCCGCCGACCTTGGCACCCCCGGTATATTCCAGCGGCACCATGTAAAGCAGCGCCGCACCAAGCGGGGCCATCGCCTTGTCATAGAAAGCCTTCGAAGCGTCGAAATCGGCAACGGTGATGCCGAGATGGTCGATCATCTTTTTACCTCCCAGGTGGTGATGCGCTCGCCAGTGACCGGATCCTTGCCGTCCTTCAACTGTACACCTTGAGCCAGCAGTTCGTCGCGGATGCGGTCGGCCTCGGCCCAGTTCTTGGCGGCGATGAATGCGAGACGCTTGGCGATTGCCTTGGCGACGTGGTCTTCATCAACCGTCGCCGACGCGACATCGAAGCCGAGGAACAGCAGCGACGCCTTCAGCGCAGCCGCCGCATCGTTGCCGTCCGCTGCCTCGCCAGCCAACTGCGTCAAGACCTGGAAGGCGGCATAGGTTGCGAGATCGTCCGACAAGGCATCGATGACCTGCACGGGCAGCAGTCCTGCGGCGGCCGGCGCAAGGTCGGCCGCCCGCTTCCATTTGCGCAGCGTGTTCTCGGCCTCTTCCAGCTTGCGCACGGAAAAGTCGATCGGTTCGCGATAGTGCGTCATCAGCATTGCCAGCCGCAGCACCTCGCCCGGCCATTTGCGGCCGCCGAACGTCTCGGTCTCGAGCAGTTCGTTGATCGAATAGAAATTGCCGACGCTTTTCGACATTTTCTGACCTTCGACCTGCAGGAAGCCGTTGTGCATCCAGATGTTGGCCATCACGTCCGTGCCATGGGCGCAGCGCGACTGGGCGATCTCGTTCTCATGGTGCGGGAAGATCAGGTCGAGGCCGCCGCCATGGATGTCGAACACCTCGCCGAGATAGGCGGCCGACATTGCCGAGCATTCGATGTGCCAGCCCGGCCGACCCCTGCCCCATGGCGAGTTCCAGCCAGGCTCCTCCGGCGACGACAACTTCCACAGGACAAAATCGCCGGGATTTTTCTTGTGCGCGTCGACGGCGATGCGAGCACCGGCCTGCTGCTCGTCGAGATTGCGCTTCGACAGCTGGCCGTAGTCCGGCATCGACGCCGTATCGAACAGGACTTCGCCCGCGGCAACATAGGCATGGCCGCGTTCGATCAGGCTTTGAATCAAGGTGATCATGTCGACCTTGCCGTCGGCGCGGGGCTCGACGAATTCGGTGGCGCGCGGCTCGACCGTCGGCTCCAGGCAGCCGAGAACCGCCACGTCCCTATGGAACTGGCCGGCGGTCTTTTCGGTGACCCGCCTGATCGCCTCGTTGAGCGAAAGTGTTCCGGAAGCGATCTCGCCGCCGAAGTCGCGCAGAGCGCGCGCGTTGATCTTGTCGTCGACGTCGGTGATGTTGCGCACATAGGTGACGTGCGCCTGCCCATAGACGTGACGCAGCAAGCGGAAAAGCACGTCAAAGACGATCACCGGCCTGGCATTGCCGATATGGGCAAAGTCGTAGACGGTCGGGCCGCAGACATACATGCGCACATTGTCTGGATCGATCGGGACGAAATCCTCTTTCGTCCGCGTCAGCGTGTTGTAGAGGCGCAGGCCCTGCGATGCGTCGGACATTCGTGCCTTCCCGGTTCAGAACTCAATTTGACGAAGCCAGCCCTGCGCGAAACGCAAATCAGGCTCCAGCCTGCTGGCCGGGGCGTTTGTCCAATCTGGGGAAAGATGAGGCGAAAACGTCCGGACCAGCGCGAGGCTAGCCAATAATGCAAATGCCACAAATGGCGAAAGACGTTTTCATGGGCGGCTTTATCGCCTTGGCATGTGTTGCCGTCAAGTCGCAAGTTTCGGCAAAAACGTCGCTGGATCACAGGTAATGATGCACTGAAACATTTTATTAAACATGTCGGCACAGTCATGAAACATTCGCCGGCTAGATCAGCAGGCGTCACGATTTGGTCAGAATCGGCCATCAAACGCAGACACGAAAATGTTACCTGGGAAGAGAGACATGCCCCGAACCAAGCAGGAAGCCAACCGAGCCAAGCAGCCGGCACTGGCCAACCACTACCGCGCGATCGGCCCGGCCGCGATCGTCGCCGCCCTCCTTCACACCGCGAAGAAGAAAAAGCCGGTACAGAAGATCGTGTCGCCCCGCGCCGCCTGAAGTGGTGTGCGGCCCGGCGCCAAGGGCGCCTGGCAAATGGCGCAGACATACGTCGCTGAAGAACAGGTTCAGCTAGAACAACGTCATCTGATTGTCGTCCGCGCCGGGCTTCTGGCGCTTGACCTTTTCGGGCTCCGGCCCGATCTCGCCCCGCTCCTGAATCTCCGGTCCGGTGTTGGCGACCTTGTTGACCAGGTCGGAGACGGGAATGGCCTCGAAGAAATCGAGTTGAGCCGGCCGCAACAGATCGGCGACATCACGCGGTTCGAGCGTGCGGCAATCCAGCCAACGGGCGAAATCCCTGGGGTCGATCACCACAGGCATGCGGTCGTGGATATGCGCGATATCGGCATTGGCGTTGATGGTCAGAATGGCGCCGGTATCCATTTCCGAACCGCCCGGCTCGGCATAGGTCTCGACCAGGCCGGCAAAGGCGACCAACCCGCCATGCCTGGGCCGGATCCAGTAAGGCTGGCCTTTCTTGCCGCCGGTTTGCCGCCATTCATAAAAGCCGGAAGCCGGCACCAAGGCGCGGCGATGGCGCATGGCGGCCTTGAACGACGCCTTTTCGGTAGCCCCTTCGGAGCGCGCGTTGAACAGCAGCGGAAACTCCCTGGTATCCTTGACCCAGGTCGGGATCAGCCCCCAGCGCACCAGCATTGGCTGCCGGTCGGGCAAATTGGAGCCCGGCGCCCGCGGGGGGCCGGCGACCGCCATCAGGATCGGCTGGGTTGGTGCGATGTTGTAGCGCGCCGGGAAATCCTCCAGTTCCGCCAAGCCCAGCAAGGCGGCAGTCTGGTCCGGCGTCGCGGTCAAGGCAAAACGTCCGCACATGGTCGATTGGCGCCCTTTGAAAGGTTCGGTTCCTGAAAGTGCCGGTGCAACCGGCATTGCGCAACCGCTAAAGCTTGCCCATGCTGGGCGGTCCACAACAGACCTGCCTACACGCCTGATCGGGAACCCATGAACGAAGCGCGCAAGACACTTCCGGCAGTCTCGGTCGCCGTCGTGCGTGCAGACACCCTGCTTCTGGTCAAGCGAGCCCGGCAACCCTCGCAAGGGCTCTATGCCTTTCCGGGCGGCAAGGTCGAACCCGGCGAGACGCTGGAGGCAGCGGCAGAGCGCGAACTTCTGGAAGAAACCGGTTTGCGCGCCACAAATTATCGCCCGCTACGGGAAATCCACATTGACGGCAGGGATGACAGCCACCCGGTCGATTACCTCCTCACGGTCTTCGGCGCGGCCTATGCCGGCGGCGAGGCGGTAGCCAGCGACGACGCAGAGACGGCGGCCTTCTATACACTCAGCGAGATGGCGGCATTGCCGCTCGCCGGCTCGGTGTTCGCCGTGGCCGAGGAGTTGTTGGACCCCCGCGGAGACGACGGGCCGAAGCCCTGAAAACAGCCTTGCAGGCGACAAATTGTTTCGCCACAAAGACTTATCCTGTTTGGCAGAGCCACGCCGTTGGGTAGAGAAGGCTTATGAACCGTCCGTCCATGCTCCTCGCCGCGTGTCTTGCGGTCGTCGCGACCGTTTCGATACGGCCCGCGCTCAGCGCCGAATCGCCGTTCGAGCCTGGGTTGATGCGGCTGGCGGAGGTTCTGGGCTCGCTGCATTTCCTGCGCAATCTGTGCGGCGAGAAAGGCGACCAGTGGCGTGTCGAAATGACAAAACTGCTCGATTCGGAAAATCCGGACGCCGAGCGGCGCGCCCGCTTCATTGCCAGCTTCAATCGCGGCTACCGCTCCTTCGGCGGCACCTATACGAGGTGTACGTCCTCGGCGACCGAAGCCATCAGCCGCTACATGAAGGAAGGCGAGACGCTGTCTCGCGATATCGCCTCTCGTTACGGCAACTAGGCACTCGCTCATCAACAACTATCCGGATCATTGCCGGGCACAAGCCGATATATCGGCTTGTGCCAGGCGATTTCTTGGTGCAATCCTCATGTTGCACTTCTGCAACAGTATTAACGAAACCTTACAGCGCGAAAGCGGAATTAACTCAAACTGAAGGTTTTCGCCCCGCAGGCCGCCCCAATCGGCTAAGTTTGACTCGGACTGAACGCAGCTTCGCACAAGGCAATTGGGCTTTGTAAAAGACGATCAAAAAAATGTCGTATTTACAAATACTTAATTGTCCCTGCGTGTGAAATGAACAGATCAGGCCTGATCTACATCGACGGATCGCAGCTTGAAAGGGTGGACATTCGCTTATGGAACATGGTGTCAACGACATCGACGCGCTGGTCAGGGAAGAAAAACGCCTGACCGCCGTGGAAAGCCACAGCGAGGCCTGGGCGGAAGGTCTCTCCGCCGGGATAGAGCCCGAGATCATTGCCGAAGCAGCGCTCGAAACAGCCTTCGGCGAGATGTTGCGTGCCAATGGCGAGACCTCGGCCCTTGCCCTGCTCGACCGTATGCGTGAAAAGGTGATTGCTGGCGCCTTCGAACCTGAACGGCTGCGGCACTGAACCGACGTCCGGTTCTTTGACGGCAACATGCCGCTCGGGCGTCATGCCCGGAAGCAGGGAGAAACGGGCAGTGAGTTTTTCGATGTCAGGCAAGCCGTGTGGCTTGGTCCTTCGCATCTCCTTCGCCGCTTGCTGTGCCGCGATTCCCCTGCTTGTGTGTCTCGCGAGCAGCCCCGTGTATGCACTGAGCGAAATCAAGCGCGAAGAGCTCCCCCCGACAGTCACGCCGCCGGCCGACGACGACATGTCGCCCCCCGGAAGCGCCGTGCCGATGCCCAACCCGGTTGGAACACCGCCGCCGGCCAGCCAGCCGACTGCTCCTGCCGAAGCCGAGCCGAACAGTCCGGCGGATGGCGGCGTGACCAGACCGCGCGTCGATCCGGAAACGCCGGTGCCCGAGGTCGTCTACGATCTCGGCAAGCTGCCGGAACCGGTGCGGCGCATGCACGATCTGATCGTCGAAGCCTGCAAGGGCGGCGATATCGAAAAGCTGCGGCCGTTGATCGGCACGGGCGAGAGCATGACACAGATATCGCTGACCGACATAGACGGTGACGCCATCGCCTTCCTCAAGGGCCTCTCCGGCGACCCAGACGGTCAGGAGATTCTGGCCATCCTGGAGGAGGTGCTTAATGCCGGCTACGTCCACCTCGATGCCGGCACGCCACAAGAACTCTATGTGTGGCCGTATTTCTTCGCCCTGCCGCTGGACAAGCTGGACGCCAAGCAGCGGGTCGAGCTGTTCAAGATCGTCACCGCTGGCGATTTCAACGACATGAAGCAGTTCGGCGCTTATATTTTCTACCGTGTCGGCATCACGCCTGCCGGACAGTGGTCGTTCTTCGTCGCCGGGGATTGAGCTTTCTGCCTCTGCCCTTGCAGAGATCCGGGAGCCTAGACGGGCAATGCCTCGGAAAACTCCACCGCTTTGCCCTGGCCTGGCGTGACGATTTCCCCCTCCCACATGACACGTCGGCCTCGAATGACGGTGCCGACCGGCCAACCCGTCACTTCCCTGCCATCATAAGG
>NZ_RZQY01000279.1:0-7364 GCF_003998575.1 Mesorhizobium sp. M7A.F.Ca.CA.001.10.2.1
CATCGTCATCTCGATCAACGGCGCCAACGACGCGGCGGTGATCACCGGCGATGCCAGCGGCTCGCTGACCGAAGCCTCCGGCGTTGCCAACGCCACGGCCGGCACCTCGCCGGCGACCGGCGATCTCGACGCCAGCGATGTCGACAGCGGCACCGACTTCTCGGTGCAGACCAACGGCGCCCACGGCACGCTGACCATCAATGCGGCCGGCGAGTGGAGCTACGCGCTCAACGAGGATGATGCCGCCGTCCAGGCGCTCAACACCGGCGATCTGGCACTCACCGACACCATCACCGTGCAGACCGCCGACGGCACGACCAAGGACATCGTCATCTCGATCAACGGCGCCAACGACGCGGCGGTGATCACCGGCGATGCCAGCGGCTCGCTGACCGAAGCCTCCGGCGTTGCCAACGCCACGGCCGGCACCTCGCCGGCGACCGGCGATCTCAATGCGACCGATGTCGACAATACGGCGACCTTCAACACCCAGGCCGCCGTCGCCAAGACCTATGGCACGTTCTCCATGGACGTGAACGGCGCTTGGAGCTACACCCTGGACGACGCCAACGCGGCCGTTCAGGCGCTCAACAGCACCGGAGCGAACACCACTCTGCACGAACTGGTGACGGTCACCACCCTCGACGGCACACAGAAGGTGATCGACATCACCATCCACGGCGCCAACGACGCGGCGGTGCTATCGTCTGCCTCGGCCAACCTGACCGAGACCAACTCGGCAGCAGATATCTCGACTTCCGGCACACTGACCATCTCGGACGTCGACAGCCCCGCAACCTTCGTCGCCCAGGCCGCCACCGCCGGTACCTACGGCACCTTCGCCATTAATGCGGCTGGTGCGTGGACCTACACGGCAAGCTCGGCCCATGACGAGTTCGTCGCCGGCCAGCACTATACCGAAAACTTCGATGTGGTCAGCGCCGACGGCACCCACACGTCGGTCGCCATCGACGTCCTCGGCACCGCCGATGCCCCGCCGCGCTTTGCTCCGACGGACATTCAGCTCACACCGAGCACTACGACGGACAATGTGACTTTCAGTTCGTTCCAGTTCACGGGAACACTGTCCGCAACCGATGCAGATCCCGGCGGCTTCGTCTACAGCATCACCTCGCAATCGGACCCTGGACTGTTTTCGATCGCCGGCAACACATTGAGCTCGGGAGATCTCTCGCCGAGCAAGGCGTATTCCATAACCGTGCAGTCAACGCAGGTCGGCGATCCGGTCGGGCCTGCTTACCAGTATTCCGAAACTTTCCAGGTCATCACCGGCAGCAATGGCAACTCAAGCGACAATCTCAGCAGCCCCGTAGGCGGCGACGATATACTCTACGGCAATGGCGGGGCGGACCAGATCTTTGGCCTGGCCGGCAATGACACGCTGTTAGGCCAAGGCGCTAATGATACCCTGTCCGGCGGCGACGGCAATGACCGGCTGGTCGGTGGTGCCGGCGCCGACACGCTTAGCGGCGGTCTGGGCGCCGACACATTCTATTACGGATCAGCCGTTGCGGATTCTGCGCCGGGTGCCGGCAGTTTCGACACCATCACCGACTTCGTGCATGGGGTCGACAAGATCGACCTGTCCTCAATCGACGCCAGCGGAGCCGCCGGTGATCAGGCGTTCCTGTTCGGAGGGCAGAATGTGAATACCGTCGCCAGCAGTATCACGTGGTCGGAAAGTGGCGGCAACACAATCGTCCGTGCGGACGTAACCGGCAACACAGGCGCCGATTTCCAGATCACGCTGACCGGTACCGGGCTCGGACTGACGGCGAGCGACTTCGTGCTTTGAAACCAGGAGGTGAGTCGCTTTGCGGCTCACCTCGTTGCTCGATGTGATTGGGCCTCCGCGTTAAGGTTTACGACGGGACTACCGACGGGCCGCGTGGCCGGCTGAAGGATCGGGGATAGTATCGGCATACAGGTGGACAGGGGGGCGGTTCTCCGCTGGGTATTTGAGTCTCGAAAGAAAATCGCAGATTGTGAAGGACGCCCTTCTGGCGTGCCGTCATTATTTCCTGATCGCGGCAGGCTTCAGCCTGGCGATCAACCTGCTCTATCTCGCCTCGCCGCTCTATATGCTGCAGATCTACGACCGTGTTGTGACCAGCGGTAGCCAGACTACGCTGGTAATGCTTACCATCGCGCTCCTGGCGGCGTTCCTTGCGCTGGCAGGTCTCGACCTCATGCGTGCCACGATCCTGACCCGGGCTAGCGTACGCCTCGACCGGTTGCTGTCCGCGAGGATCGTGGCCGCGTCGGTCGAAACCACGCAGTCGGGCTCCTCTCAGAGCCAGCCAGTGCGTGACTTTGACACGTTCCGGCAGGTCATAACTGGCATGGGCATCAATGCGCTGTTCGACCTGCCATGGTCGCCCATCTACATCGCCATCATCTTCCTGCTGCACCCCTGGCTCGGCTTCTTTGCGCTCGGCTCGTCGCTGCTGCTCGTCACCATGGCGGTGCTCAACGAATATCTGGTGCGCGCCCCGCTCAAGCAGGCCAACGACTTGGCGACGGCCAACTACAATTTCACCGATATGAGCCTGAGGAACTCGGAAGTCATTCGCGCCATGGGCATGATCGAAGGCCTCATCGGCCGCTGGGGACGCGACCGCAGCTTGGCGCTTCAACGCCAGACGCAAGCCAGCGACCGCGCCGCCTTGATGTCGGGGATGATCAAGTTCCTTCGCTTGACCATGCAGTCGCTGATCCTCGGCCTCGGCGCCTATCTGGTGATCGAACGGCAGACCACAGCCGGCTCGATGTTCGCGGCCAGCATATTGCTGGGCAGAGGACTGCAGCCCGTCGAACAGATCGTTGGCCTCTGGCGCAGCCTGATCCTGGCGCGGGCGGCGCTGGCGAGGGTTCACAAACTGGTCGACGGGGGCACGCAGAACGCAAGATCGTTCAACCTGCCGAAGCCAACCGGCAAGATTTCGGTCGAGCAGATCAGCTTTGCAATTGCCAGCCAGCAGAAAGTGCTGCTCCGGGACGTATCATTCCGGCTGGACGCAGGCGAGGCGCTGGGAATTGTCGGCCCGTCCGGCGCCGGCAAGTCAACGCTGGCTCGTCATCTCGCGGGCGTCATGCAACCCAGCCGCGGCACCGTCAGGCTGGACGGCGCCGATCTGTCGCATTGGGGACACGACGCGCTTGGTGACCACATCGGCTACCTGCCGCAGGATATCGAACTCTTCTCCGATACGGTCGCCGCCAACATCGGCCGCTTCAAGACCAATGTCGACCAGGAGGTCATCGAGGCCGCGCGGCTCGCCGGCGTGCACGAGATGATCATCCGCCTGCCGCAAGGCTATGAGACCCAGATTGGCGAAGGCGGCGCAGTGCTGTCGGGAGGATATAGGCAACGGATCGCTCTTGCTCGTGCGGTGTTCGGAACGCCGAACCTGATTATTCTTGATGAGCCGAGCTCCAATCTGGACGCCGATGGCGACCGCGCGCTGAGCGAGTGTGCGATCGAGCTCAAACGCCGGGGCAGCACGGTGATCATCGTCTCGCACCGGCCCTCGACCCTGGCGAATGTCGACAAGATCCTTCTGTTGCGCGATGGCGCGGTCGAGGCCTTCGGCATGAGAAACGAGATCGTGGCGCTGCTCAACCAGCGCGCGGCTCCAATGGCGGTGGTAACGCAATGAGCCGTGTTTGGAGAGAGCGATGAGCGACGGCGCCCTTACCTACCGAAGCCTGCCCGGGGAAACCGGCATCCTCGCTCCGGATTCGATCCGGGTGCCAGCCTATATCGGCCTGCTGATCATCGTTGCCTTCTTCGGTATCTTCGGCGGCTGGGCAGCCTTTGCCCCACTGAACGGCGCCGTGCTCGCCGACGCCATCGTCAAGGTGGAAGGCAATCGCAAGAGCGTACAGCACTTCGACGGCGGAACGGTGAAGGAAATCCGCGTCAAGGATGGCGACGTCGTCAGGAAGGGCGACATAATGCTGAAGCTGGACGACACCATGATACGATCCGAGTTCAATCTCTATGCCCAGCAATATGCGCTGCTGCGTGCAACCGATGCCAGGATTCGGGCCGAACTGGATGGCAGCGAGGCTGTTGCCTTTCCCAAGGACATCCTCAAGGAGCACGAGGCCTACCTCAGGGATGCGATGGCAAACCAGATCGCCGACCTGGAAAGCCAGCGCGCCTCGATGGCCGGCGCCAGGCAGATTCTCGAGCGGCGGATCGCCGAGCTCGAGGAGCAGATCCAGGGCAAGCAGGCTCGGGTCCAATCCTACCAGGCCCAGATGCAATCGACGATCGACGAGAAGGCCAGCCTGTCAAAGCTGCTCAAGGCTGGATTGACCACCCGCCCGCGCATTCTGGAATTGGAAAGATCGGCCTCGGATCTGCAGGGCCTAATCGACGAGAACCTCGGCGCTATAGCCGGCAGCCAACAGAGCAAAGCCGAACTCAACGGGCAGATCGCCCAATTGACCTATGAGCGCCGAGCCAAACTATCAGCCATGCTGATCGATACGCAATCGAACCTTGCCGTGCTGCCATGGACCGAGCCGAAGTGCGCGCGCCTTATGACGGCCAGGTGATGGATCTCAGCGTCTTCTCGATCGGCGCGATCGTTTCGCCGGGCCAGACTATCCTCGATATCGTTCCGACCGAAAATTCGCTGGTCGTCCCTCAGACTCGCGTCGAGGACATATCGAACCTGCGACCCGGTATGGCGTGCCGAAGTTCGTTTCACATCCTACAAACAGCGCTCAATACCCATAGTTCATGGTCGCGTCACCCGCATTTCGGCGGATCGCATTACCGACAGCAAGACCGGGTTTCCCTACTATCTTGCCGACGTAGCAGTCGACCCGGTGGAATTGGCTGCAGCCCCACAGATTGCGCTTTATCCGGGCATGCCGGCGTCAGTCATGATCGTCACCGAGGAACGCACCGCGCTCGACTATGTGCTAGGTCCGTTGGTTGTGTCGTTCCACTCCGCCTTTCGCCAGAAATAATAGGAGTTCGCGCCTATTCTTCGCGCTGGCCAACTGGTGAACCGCCGCGTCGAAGCCTCTGCGAGCATCGCTTCGAAGGCGCTTCAGGTCCTCTTGTTGGTGGTCGGCCTCGGGCGCACAACTTCCAAATCAATCTTGTTTGGCAGGTCTGGCCCTGCACTCTTGATAGCGGTGGTCATTCGGTGAGCAGGCGGGATGATGACCATCCGGACGTGTCGTTCAGGCCAGAGCGGCTTCCCGAAAATCAGAAAAAAGACAGCTATCAGGATGATGACCAATCCCGCTGCAAACGCGTTCGCGATGATCTCACCAGGATGCATGCGCTCTCCATGAATGAGTACCCGCCACGCCAAGCGAGCCGTGGCGGGTAATCAACCAACCGACGATGAAGACAATGATCGACGGTCACATTTCCAAATGTGGAAAAGGCTCCGTTGTTTCATGGGTCAGACCTTTGCGCTTCCATGTTGGGCTTTAGTCGGATCCGAGCAAGAAGGTGGTAGCAGTGCCAGCGCGAAGGCCCGTCACTGACCAGCAATGACGGGACCTGCCCCGTCGGGACACTTGGCCCGGGGTCGCAAGCGAAGCTACGAACGATCTTAAGAGGCATTCCCACTGACACCGTCAGCAATCCCCCCGACATGAGGATGATGCCTGCTTGCCGCTGGTTCTCCAGAAGGGTCTTGGCAAGTGCCTCAACTCTGGGGCGCGCGCCCTGATAACCGGGCACGCCGTTCGACGGCACCTACTTGCTACCCGTGCGGCCATTTCAATCGAGGATGCCGGCCGTTCGCAAATTCGCGAGGAGTCTGGCAGGGGCATCATTGCAGCTGATAGAAGACTGCTCGGCCATGCTCAGCGAGCACCAGGCCGCTATTTCGGCAACCAAGGCCTCGCCTCCGTCAATGGACGCCGAAACAAGGTGTCCGTCGTTGCCCATGGCAATTGCAACAGTGCCGTCCGCGCCATATCCGATCGCCGCAATTCTTTGAAATCGCCGGTCGCCGTCGACACGGACGTCGAACAGCACCGAGCCGGCGGTCTTTTCCGCCGCGTCTTCCACGCGATCGGAAAACGGGCGATTCATACTGCCTAGATTTGACAGCGACTGTTCAAACAAGACGAGTTCCACGTACTGCGCATTCATGAAGCGACTATGAGCGCGCGGGAGCAGCCGGCAATCCTGCCGTCGCCATTTCACACAGGAAACCTAAGTTGGGAGGGCAATCGGATTTGACACAGGGCATGTCCTCACCCGAGTTCGTGTCTCCCGAACGTCGCTCCTTGAGTTGAAGGTTGCAACGGCATCGTCGAGGGCCGTGACTATGCCGATGTTCGTCCCTGATTTTCCGTGCCGCACCCGATGAACTATCTCGGATAGCTGGGCGCGATCGGTCGATACGCCAAGCCATTCGCGGGCGTTGCACCGGCCGGCCCCCGGGGTGGCACTCCCAGTGAGGAGGACCCAACCGCCCTCCGCACGAGCGGCAGAAGCGGCCGCTGGTCGAAGATTTCACCAAGAGTTTTGCTGGAGCCTTGCTTTCGCATCGTCAACAAGGACGAAGGCGAGCGCCAAAGTGCAGCCTTTCGGAACTTGGTGGCAGAGACCGGAAGCTTTTATGTAGCTTCGAAGTCTAAATTTAAGCAGTTCGTTCTAGGTTGACCGGTGGGCTTGTTGTCAAGGAAACGCAATTGGGTGGATCGGGCAGAGCAATTTTCAATTTCGAAGGCGCAAGAAAGGCAGTTTTTTCAACGGCCAACTTGCCGGCGGCAATTGCGGTCGCCGTGCTTGTGATTTGCGCGATTCTTGCCGACTTGCAGAACACGAAAGTCTCCGATCAGCTCGCGCGCGCCGAAGTCCAAGCCAAGGTCAATATCATCCGGGCCAAGCTCGAAGGCAATGTAAACGGTAACCTCCAACTCGTTCAGGGCCTGGTCTCGACTGTGGTTACGGAGCCGTATATGGGGCAGCAGAGATTTGCCTCCCTTGCCAGCAACCTGTTCCAACAGAAATCGCAGCTGCGCAACATCGCCGGTGCTCCCGATCTCGTCATCTCACTGATGTATCCCATGGAAGGCAACCAGAAGGCGATCGGGCTCGATTACCGAAAGAGCGAGGCGCAACGAACGGCCGCGCTTCGCGCGCGCGACCTTGGCATTCTTGTGCTGGCAGGTCCCGTCGATCTGGCCCAGGGAGGGCGGGGCTTTGTCGGCCGCATTCCCGTCTTTGTGCCGACGGCGGGCGGCGGCAGCCGCTTCTGGGGCATCATCTCGGCCGTCATCGATGTCCACCAGCTCTACGCGGCAAGTGGCCTGAATGACCCCGGGCTAGACATCGACGTCGCGCTGACGGGGAC
>NZ_RZQY01000027.1:0-21495 GCF_003998575.1 Mesorhizobium sp. M7A.F.Ca.CA.001.10.2.1
GCCGACGACAGAGCGACTGAACCTCTATCTCAATCCCAATTTCGTCGACACATTCGCGCAGGCGACCAACGTGTTGGTTGTGCTGATTATCGGCGCGATCATGGCGTTGGTCGTCTCTCGTTCTCGACATCTGTCGGAAGACTATGTCAAGGCAGAGCGCGCCCGCGCCAATCTCGCCCGGCATTTTTCGCCAAATGTCGTCGACCAGCTCGCCGCGGATGACGAGCCCTTCGGTCCGGTCCGCCGGCAGGATATCGCGGTACTGTTCGCCGACATCGTCGGCTTCACACACTATTCCGAGGATCATCCGGCCGAAGCAGTGTTCGAACTTCTGCGTCAGTTCCACCGTCGCATGGAGCAGGTCGTTTTCGACCACCATGGCACCGTCGACAACTATATCGGCGATTGCATCATGGCCACATTCGGGGTTCCGCAAGCCAGCCATAACGACGCAACCCGAGCCATCCAGTGCGCTGAAGCGATGATCGCCGCTCTCGAAGACTGGAATGTGCAGCGGGTGTCCAGGGGATACCCGTCGCTGGACGTTCGGATCGGTGCACAATATGGCGCAGTCGTCATCGGTGCGGTCGGCAGCGAGCGCAATCTTTCCTTCGCGGTGGTGGGCGACACCGTCAACGTCGCCAGCCGTTTGCAGGCGCTTTGCCGTGAACTTCAGGCAAACATTTGCTTTGGGTCACGACTGATAGAAGCCGCGAAGGCGGAATCGCCCACGACACAGTTGAATGCGCGCGATCATGGGCCGGTGAGCATCCGCGGTCGGGATGAACCGGTCCATGTCTGGGTCGAACACAGAGCCGAAAACCAGGGTGCTGTTTCGGTTTCGGCGTGATATAGCCGCCATGTGAAACGCCTGCATCTGCCGGAAAGTTCACGCCTGAAGGCATCATGCGCTCGCAGGCACTGAGCGAGGCGTCGATGTTCCTCTATCTGCGCGATCTCGAGGAGTGCGAAATCGTCTCAGCATGATTGCATCTGGCGGCTGAGCTTGCCGCGCACGGCCCCGGCGGTGCCGACGGCGCCATTGACCGCGCCCATCATCTTCATCTGCCCGGCGGTCTCGTTCATGCGCGCCCGGCAATCCTGCATTTTTCTGGTCGCCTCGACTGCAGCCAGGGCTTCGCCAAGACCTTCCGGCGAGTCCGTCTGGCTGCAGCTGGAAGCCAGCAGGCAGATAAGCATTGCGATCGGGCTGCCCCGCCTGACACGTGCCGTGGCTGGGAAAATGCCGCGATGTTCGGCCTCGAGGCTCCCGCTCGGAGTTGCTTTTCCCGCCACCCGTTTGCTGTTGCCCAACATCCTATCGCCCCATCGCCGGGCCGAGGATGAGGCTGCGGATTTTTGGCGTCAGCGGCCTGACGACATCGGCGAAGGGGTCGCCCTCGGCCCGCAAAGCCATCAATCCTTCGACCTCTTCGTCGATGGCCGAGATGGTCTCTGACTTCTGTGCGTCGGTCAGCTCCCTCATGCCGGATATGGCACCCCTGAGCTTGGCGAAAATGGCATCGAGTTCTGCGGCCGACATCGTCGCCAGGAACCCGCGCATGGTCTCGCCAAGCGCGACCTTCCAGCTGTCGGCGGTGAAGCCGGCTGTGCCGATCAAGCCCTTGTCCGCCGCATCGCGCTCATACCAGTCGGCGGCGATCTCCTCGTCATAGGCGAACTGACCGAATTCGGGCTGCAAGGCCTCGATCAGGCCGACGACCGCCGACGCATCCCGCGCTGTCAGCGCCAAGGCATGCGGGCTGTCGAACATCATGCCGGCAAGTGCGAGCGCGCCGGCTAGCCGGCGCATGGCTGCGAAACGCCGCTCAGCCATAACAGTCCTCCACAACGCCGGCCCGGGCACTGCTCGTCGCCTGGGACTGCAGAACCGAGCCGCCGATCGAGGCGGCCTGGCCGGCAATGACCCCACCATTGCCAGCCAGACCGCCAAGACCCCCCGCCATCGACAGGACACCGCCGAGCAGAGCCGCATTGGTCTGCGCCTTCGCCGCCTTCTTGGCGGCCTCGGCGCAGGCGGTTTCCGTCGATGGTTCGTTCCGGGCCTTGTTGCTGCCGGCCGCGCTCGCGATCAATGCCGTGTTGCTGTCGGCCTGGCCCGTTTGGCAGCCCGCCAGGGCAATGGTCAGGGCCACGAAAATGCTTTTTTTCATGGTGCTGCTCATCATCGGGCAGCGCGCGGCGGCAGCTTGACCTCGCGGTGATCGGTCACCGTGTTGCCCAACGAGATCGACAGCAGATAGGCACGCGGATTGAAGCCCGCCGCGGCCAGTGCCGACAGCGTCTTGAACAGTTGCAAATGAAACATCGTGCCCCCTTGGATTGCCGCCAATACGGTTCCGGTTTCGGAATCGCGCCGCAAACTAGGGGCATCGAAGGGGGACAGCTTGGACAGAACGGCACTGAAAGCGGCCAAAACGGCCCGGTATTGACGTTTTGCAGGCCGCGGCGCATATGACCGCGCTCTTGGCATGGGGGTGTCGATGACTGCGACGATGGGGCCGTCAGCTTCGTTCAGGCTGGCGACGGAGATGTTTCCGGAGCGGGATCGCGTCGAGATTACGCGCGAGGTTTACGGCCGCACGGTTCTGAGGGTGGACCTCGATCCGCTTGCGCCGGCGCAGATCGACATGCGGGTGCGCGCGTTGCCGGGCCTCGGCATCGCCACCGGCAGCTCATCGGAATTCCGGGTGCATCGCACATCGTCGCTGATCGACAACGACGACTTCGTTCTTCTGGCGGCCCTCGATGGGGGCAGCGTGATGAAGCACCGCGGCCGCGAGGAGGCGGTCGGCAACGGCCAGGCGCTGATGATGAGCGGTGACGAGGTTGGCCTCAACCTGATCGGCGCCGGCGGGTTCCGCTTCATCAATCTGAGTTTTTCGCGCAAGCAGCTTTCGCCTCTGATCGGCGATCCGGCAGCGGTCCTTATGCGGCCCTTGCCGACCCAAAGCGGGGCGATGCGGCTGTTGCTCGACTATATCAACTCGATCCAGGAGGTCGGAGACGAGTTGACTGCGGAGGCCTGTCACCTTGCGGCGACGCATGTCTTCGACCTTGCCGCACTCGCCATGGGCGCGACCAGGGATGCGGCCCAGATCGCACGCGGCCGTGGCGTCAGCGTTGCCCGCTTGCGCGCCATCAAGGCCGATATCGTCGCGCATGGTGGCCATGTCGACCTGTCGGCGCGGGACGTCGCCGCCCGCCACGGACTGTCGGCCCGCTATGTCCGCAAGCTGTTCGAGAGCGATGGCACATCCTTGATTGATTTCATGATGAACCAGCGGCTGGCGCGTGCCCATCGCATGCTTGGCGATCCGCGCCATGCCGGACGCAGCATCACCGCGATCGCCTACGAGGCCGGCTTCAACGATCTTTCCTATTTCAACCGGGCGTTCCGCCGCCGTTATGACGCCACTCCCTCGGACGTGCGCGTTGCGGCTTGCAAGCACTGACGCCAAAGCGCCGCCTGCCGGGCCGCGCTCCCGTGCCGTGCCGTCCATGCTGTTGGACTCATTTGATCGCGTCTATTCGGCGGCCTTTGCCCCGGGATCGGCAACCTTGTCGTCCCAGACCATCTGCCGGTAGTCGAAACCATATTCCAGCGTCGGTTTGACGATGCGGAAATAGGGCGACAGGTCGAAATCGCGCGGCGTGTAGAGCGAGTGGTGGCGGATGTGCAGGATTTCCTTGCGCGAATAGTTCGACTGCGCGGAGGCTCGGCCGGGCGCACGGGTGATTTCGGGCAGGATCGGATAGCGGATCTGGCCATAGGCCTCGGCGATCAGCGTCGAGCAGATCGCCCGTGTCGGGTCGCCGGAGCCGAAGGCCAGCATGCGGCGGCGCCAGCGCACCGGCACCGGCGGTGTGGGCAAGAAAAAACGCAGCATGTCGAAAATGTTCTTGAGGTCGTATTTCAGGCCGAGCCTGCCGATCATGAAGGCGACGACCTTGTCGCGATCCTCCGGCGCCAGCCCGCTCGCCCGGCAGATGCGGGTGTTGTAGGTGCGGTAGCGCGACAATGGCACGGCGACGCAGCCTTCGCCGATCGTGACCTCGATCAGGCGCGGCCGTTCCGAGCCGTCTTCCGGCGCGGGCAAGGCATCGCCGACATAGAAGGCCGCATGCGACCAGGTCGACTGGGTCAGGTACTTGATCGCCGCCGAGATCTTCTGATTGCCCTCGATCAGCAGGATGTCGCCCGGCTCAAGCGTGCGGCGCAGCGTTTCGGCATCGGACGGAGTGTAGGGCTCGTAGCCGGACGATTCTCCCTGCAGCCGGCCGGCAAGCCAGCGGCCAAGTCGATCCAGAAGCGTGTCGCCGGGCTCGGTCATGCCCCATGGCGATTAGCATGGGCGGGTAATGAGGGCTAGCGCACGCCTTCCTCCCCCGTCCGGAGCGCGAGGAAGAGCGTCCTACGATGCCGCGGCCTCTTCCGGCGGCGCAGCCAGATCGTCGCGCGCCTTGCGGGCCAGTTTGCGTGTCGAGCGTTTGGGATTGTCGCCGAACAGCTCGGCCGCTTCGGCCAGGCAGCTCTTCTTCAGCTGCTTCTCCGACCGCTTCAGCAGCTTGCCCAGAAGTTTCGTGTCCTCGGGCAGCCCGAGTGGCTGGTCGTCGGCCTCGAGCAACGCGCGCATCACCAGCACATCGTGCAGGTCGCCCAGCCGCTCGCCCAGTTCGTCGACCGCCTTGCGCCGGGCCTTGATCGGTGTCGGCCACAGCCTGCCGAGCAGCGACAGATGCATGCCGTGGGTCTTGGCCGCCTTGCGCAAATCGTGGAAATCATCGGCCGCGCCCCGCGATCTGGCCTTGTCGAGCGCCTTCCTGGCACGGCGCAGCGTGACGCGGGCACCTTCGGCAAGCACGTCGGCCGCCTGTTCCGGCTGGTCGGGCAAGGCCAACGCTTCGACGCGTTTGAGGCCATCCTCGCAAGCGGCGGTCGCCGCGCCGATCGCCGCCTCGAGCCCGCTGCCTTCGTGCAGTTCATGCTGGCGCGCGATCAGCCTGTCGCGCGCAGCAGTAAGCCCATCGTCGGCGCTCTCCTTGGGAAAGCTCGCCGCCAGCCGGTCGATGGTTTCGATCAGCGCTGTCGCCTCGCGCGGACCGGCAAGCAGGCCGGCTACATTGCGATAGCACTGGTTCTCGGTCTCGCAGAATGTTTCGTCGCCGGAACGAACAAGCCGCAGCAGGGCGCGGGCGCTCTTCAGCCGCTTGCGGCACTTGTGCAGCGCCTGTTCCGGCCGGCTCCGTGCGGCGTCAAGGTGATGCAGCGCCTTGCCGATTTCCTCGGCAAGGATACGCCTGACCTCGCCGGTCAGCGGCAGGCGCGGATCGATACGAAAGCTCATGCGGCGATCTCCGGTATCCCCCCAAGGGCGAGCGACGCGTTGTAGAATTTTGACTCGCCGGTGACTTCGCGGCCGAGCCAATCAGGCAGCATTTCGTCCGGCACGTCCTCCGGCGTCTCAAGTTCGGCGATCACAAGTCCCGCAAGCGGACCGCCGAAGACATCGATTTCGTAGAGATAGCCACGGTGCCTAACATGGTGACGTGTCTTCTCGATGACACGTCCGATGGCGAAGTCCAGCATCTCCACCGCCTCCGAGAGCGGGATCGAGTATTCGAATTCGTCGCGTTCGCGCGCCTTGCTGCCGAATTTGAGTGTCAGCTTGGCGGAACCGCCATCGCTGATGCGGATGCGCACCGTGCGCCCGGGGCCGGCAGCGAGATAGAACTGGAGAATGCGGATATTGGCCTCGGCCAGTTCCCGCCATGCGGTGCTGGTGACCAGGAATTTTCGTTCGACTTCCTTGCCCATGGCCGGGCACTAAAGCGTTTGCCGCCGTCGATGGCAAGATAATGACGAACAGAAGTTGACTTTAATCAATCGATTGATTAAACTGCGCTCATGGTCAAACTGCCTGAGCCCAAAATTCTTCGCCGCGAGCCCGCCGAGATGACGCGCGCGGCCCTTGTCCAGGCGGCGCTGAAGCTGTTCGGAAGGCAGGGCTTCGATGGCACCTCGACGCGCGAGATCGCCGCCGAGGCGCGAGCCAATATAGGCTCGATCGCCTATCATTTCGGCGGCAAGGAGGGTCTTCGCGCCGCTGCCGCCGACTTTATCGTCGAGACCATCCAGGGTGTAGCCGGTCAGGCGCTCGGCAATGTACAGGCGCCTGCGCCGGGACCAGCCAATCCGGAGGCGGCGCAAGCGCTACTCTTCGCGGCGCTGGAGCGGATGGTCGGCTTTGTCGTGGCCAGCCCGCAGGCCGGCGAGATCGTGCAGTTCGTGTTGCGTGAGCTTTCGCATCCGACGGCAGCCCTCGACCGCATCTATGACGGCGTCTTCGAGCCGACGCATCGCCGGCTGTGCCAGCTCTGGGAACAGGCGACCGGCGAGCCCGCCGAAAGCGAGGCCACAAGGCTCACCGTGTTCACGCTGATTGGCCAGGTCATCTATTTCCGCATCGGCCGCGAGGCGGTGATGCGCCGCATGGGCTGGAAAGACATCGGCGCCGCCGAGGCGGCCAAGGTGGTGACGGTCACATCGGGTAATCTCAAGGCCATATTGGCTTCCAAAAAGAGCAAAGCATGAAGGGGCAAAGACCATGAGCTTTCTGTGTTCGCTGCCGCTCGCCGCGCAGCTCTTCTCGGCCTGTGCCCCGGCTGCCCCGCTGGCCGTCGGCTATGTCGAAGGCGACTATGTGCTGCTGGCACCGATCGAGGTGGCGCAGGTCGAGACCGTCACGGTGAAGCGCGGCGACCGTGTGGTGCCTGGCACGACCGTGGTGACGCTGGAAAGTGCCGATGCCAAGATCGCGGTGGCGCAGGCGCAGGCCGGCCTTGCCCAGGCGCAGGCGCAGTTGGCTGACCTGCAGATCGGCAAGCGGCCGGAAGAGATCGCCGTGCTGAAGGCCGAGGTCGACATGGCCAGCGCCCAGGCCGCCGACGCCAAGCGCAAATACGACCGCGCCGCCGATCTGTTCAAGCGCGGCGCCGGCACGCAAGCCGATTTCGACACCGCGTCGGCCACGCTGGAAACGGCCAATGCGCAGGTCGGCCAGGCCAATGCCAATCTCGCCGTCGGCGGCCTGCCTGCGCGCCCTGAGACGATCAAGGCCGCCGACAATCAGGTCAAGCAGGCGCAGGCTACCTTGGAGCAAGCTCAGTGGCGGCTGTCGAAACGGGTGCTGGCAGCCCCTTCGCCGGGCCGCGTCAACGATGTCATCCGCAATCCGGGCGATACATCAGGTCCGACCGCGCCTGTGATCTCGATCCTGCCCGACGGCGCGGTCAAGCTCAGCGTCTACGTCCCGGAGAGCGCCTTCTCCTCGGTCAAGGTCGGCACCTTGCTCGGCGTCCATTGCGACGGCTGCGGCCCGGATGTGAAGGCGCGCGTCAGCTACGTGTCGCCCGATCCTGAGTTCACGCCACCGGTGATCTATTCGCTCGAGAACCGGCAGAAGCTGGTCTACCTGGTCGAGGCGCGGCCGGAGGGCGATGCCGGCCCGCTGCAGCCGGGCCAGATCGTCGATGTTGATCTCGCGGACAGTGCAAGATGAACGCCATCGATGTCCACGGCCTGGTCAAGGGCTTTGGCGACAAGACCGTCGTCGACCATGTGACGATGTCGGTCGCCGAGGGCGACATCGTCGGCTTTCTCGGCCCCAACGGTTCGGGCAAGACCACCACCATCCGCATCATGTGCGGCCTGCTGACGCCGGACGAAGGCGAAGGCACGGTGCTCGGCTTCAACATCCGCACCGACAGCCTGCGCATCAAGCGTGAAGTCGGCTACATGACGCAGAAATTCTCGTTCTACGAGGATCTGACGATCGGCGAGAATCTCGAATTCGTGGCGCGGCTCTATCGGCTGAAGCCGGTCGAAGAGCATGTCGCGAGCACGTTGGAGGACCTCGGCCTGACGTCGCGCCGCAACCAGCTGGCCGGCACCTTGTCGGGCGGCTGGAAGCAGCGGCTGGCGTTGGCCGCCTGCATCATGCACAAGCCGAAATTGCTGCTGCTTGACGAGCCTACGGCCGGTGTCGACCCGAAAGCGCGGCGCGAGTTCTGGGACGAGATCCATCGCCTGGCCAGCGGCGGGCTGACCGTGCTGGTCTCCACCCACTACATGGACGAAGCCGAGCGCTGCCACCGCATCAGCTATATCTCCTACGGCAAGATGCTGGCCACCGGCACTGTCGCCGAGGTGGTGAGAAATGCCGGGCTGACCACGTTTGTGCTGCAGGGTCCGCGGCTCGATCAGGTCGCCGAAGCGCTTCAGGGCCGCTCCGGCGTCGACCAGGTGGCGCCTTTCGGCGCGACGCTGCATGTCGTCGGCTCCGACAAAAAGAAGCTCGAAGCCGCACTCGCCGACGTCGAGAAAGAGCACAAGGGCGTGAAAGTTTCGCCCGGCGAAACCAGCCTCGAGGACGTCTTCATCCAGTTCATGTCCGGCTCGAAGGACAACATGGCATGAACAGCGTCTTTTCCTTCGCCCGGCTTGGCGCGCTGCTGATCAAGGAATTCATCCAGATGCGGCGCGACCGCATCACCTTCGCCATGATGCTCGGCGTGCCGCTGATACAGTTGGTGCTTTTCGGCTACGCCATCAACAACGACCCGAAAAGCCTGCCGGCAGCACTCGTGGCGACGAGCAACGATCCCTACACGCGTGCCATTGTCGCGGCGCTGCAGACCACCGGCTACTATCGTTTCGACCATGTCGCGCAAAGTGCCGCCGAGGCCGAGTTCCTGATATCGCGCGGCGACGTCGCCTTCGTCGTCACCATCCCCGCCGATTTCGCCAGGAGGGTGGAGAGCGGCAGCAACCCGCAGATACTCATCGAGGCGGACGCCACCGACCCGGCGGTGGCCAGCGGCGCCATTTCGACGCTCGGCACAGTCGCCAGCCAGGCGCTGCTGAGGGCGCAAGGCACGCAGGAAGCCGCCGCCGAGGCCGCCAAGGGTCGGCTCGATGTCGTCGTACACCGGCGCTACAATCCCGAAGGCATCTCGCAATACAACATCGTGCCCGGCCTGCTCGGCGTCATCCTGCAGATGACCATGGTGATGATGACCTCGATCGCGCTGACGCGCGAGACCGAGCGCGGCACGATGGAAAACCTGCTGGCGATGCCGTCCAGCCCGCTCGAGATCATGATGGGCAAGGTGCTGCCCTACCTGGCGGTCGGCGGCGTGCAGGTGGTGGTGGTGCTGGCGGCGGCGAAGCTGCTGTTCGCCATCCCCTTCACCGGATCGATGTCGCTGCTCCTGACCGCCGTGCTGATCTTCGTGCTGGCGCTGGTGCTGCTCGGCTATACGATTTCCACCATCGCCCGCACGCAGATGCAGGCCCTGCAACTGACCTTCTTCTTCTTCCTGCCGTCGATCATGCTGTCGGGTTTTATGTTCCCTTATCGCGGCATGCCGGACTGGGCGCAAATCCTCGGCGAGATCTTCCCGCTGACGCATTTCCTGCGCATCACCCGCGCGGTGATGCTGAAGGGCGCGGAACTGCCGGCGGTGTCAACGGAGATCGGCTGGCTGGTGGTGTTCGTGGCCTTGTTTGCCGGCGTGGCACTGGTGCGGTTCAGGCGGACGCTGGATTAGATGCCGCACGACCTCCAGTCTTGGCACCAGCCTTTGCGGAAGGGAGAAATGCTTTCGCCAATCTCCATGGTTTGTAACTGCCACTAACCGTTGAGCGATTTCGGGCCGCTGACGAAGGCGCTCCCCTTGACGTAAAACCGCAGCGGGCGATCGGCATCCTTTGTAATGCCGATCCGGACGCCTTGGGCGATGTCGCCGGCTTGATGCTCGTCGGTTGCCAGCCATAGCGGGCCTTTGCGGCAAAGATCGAGCCCGTCGAGCGAACGATCGATCCGCAACGCCTGGGCCAGCCTTCCCGGTCCTCGCGCCAGGTCGCGCAGGCGCTCGACGCCGCGGTTGAGCCGCATGATCGCAATGCCCTCGAGTGGCTCGAGCGCCCTGATCAGCACGCCGGTTCCGACCCCCGGCATCTCGCTCGAGACATTGAGCATGTAGGAGATGCCGTAGGCGAGATAGACATAGGCGTGCCCGGGTTCGAGAAACAGCGAACGGTTGCGCGGGGTCATCCCCCGGTAACCGTGTCCGGCGGCGTCACCGGTCACATAGGCCTCGGTCTCGACGATGCGGCCGCTGGCGATGCCTTCAGGCAGCTCGCGCACCACGAGTTTGCCAACGAGGGTGCGGGCAAGGGATGCCGTATCGTCGGGCAGCTCGGAACGCGTGAGCGGGCGGTAGATGACCATGCTCAGCGCGGCGACGATTTGGCGGCGGGCGAGGAGTGATCCAAGGCGGAGCCTGTCGCCAGATACTCCATATCAGATACCCTTGGACATCGCCGTCTCAAGCAGCCGCCATGATCCCGGCATAAGTGCCGAAATCGACATTGCCGCCGGACAGCACCACGGCAATGCATTTGCCGGACAGCTCGATCTCGCCCGATGACAGTGCCGCCAGCGCCACACAGCCGCCGGGCTCGACCACCAGCTTGAGATAGGCCATGGCGTCGCGCATCGCCTGCGCCGCCGCCTGGTCCGAGACGGCGATGCCACCGGTGAGATTCCTGCGGTTGATCTCGAAGGTGATCACGCCAGGCTCGGCGGTCAGCAGCGCGTCGCAGATCGAACTATGGCCGGGCTCGTTCGAAACCCTTGCACCGGCGGCCAGCGACCGGCGGGTGTCGTCGAAATGCTCGGGCTCGACCGCCCAGACCGCCGTGTTCGGCGAGGCATCCTTGACGGCAACGGAGATGCCACTCGACAAGCCGCCGCCGCCGCAGGGGACGATCACCGCGTCGAGGTCGACGCCAAGCGCTTTTGCCTGGCGCATCAATTCGAGGCCGATCGTGCCCTGGCCGGCAATGATGGCCGGATCGTCGAAAGGCGGCACCAGCACCATGCCTCTTTCCATGTAAGGACGGATCACGGTCATGCGGTCGTCGCGAAAGCGGTCGAACGGGACCACCTCCGCGCCCATCTTGCGCACATTGGCAATTTTCATCGCCGGCGCGTCTGAAGGCATGGCGATCACCGCCTTGACGCCGAACATCGCGGCCGAGGCGGCGACGCCCTGCGCATGATTGCCCGATGAGAAAGCGACGACGCCTCGGCTGCGCTCCTCCGCGCTGAGCGACGACAGCTTGTTGTAGGCGCCGCGGAACTTGAACGAGCCGGTACGCTGCAGCGTCTCCGGCTTGAACAGGATGCGGCCCCCGAAGCGTCTGTTCAGCTCCTGCGATTCGATCAAGGGGGTTTCGATGATCAAGCCGGAGAGACGCGCGGCGGCGGCGTGGATGTCGGCGATGCCGGGAAGGGTGGTCATGGTGGGTCCTGTGGGAAGATGTTGCCCTTCATGATGCCCGCAAAGGGAGGTGGCGCACCATGGGAAAAATGTGACCGTTACAAAGTTTAGCGAGTCATGATCGGCGTTTGCGCCGCCCCTCATCTGGCTGCCGCCATCTTCTCCCCGTAAACGGGGAGAAGGACGCTGTCGCCTTTGGTTTCGCCAATCTTCAGCGTTGCAAGGGGGTGCGGCGCTTCCCGCCAGCTTCTTTCTCCCTGTTTACGGGGAGAAATGCCCGGCAGGGCAATGAGGGGGCAGCGCCGAGATCGGCCAAATTGGCCACCCAATCTAGCCAAGCAAAGTCCTCTGCCTCTTGCCCCCACCCAGCTTGCGCCAGTTGTTGAAACGGTGGCTGGCGGCGGCAAAGGATATCTTCATCTGCTGGGCGACCGAGTAGCGCGACTTGCCCTCGTCGAACATGCGGTAGCAGCACTCGACGCCCTCCTCCGTCAGTTTGCCGTCCGGCGCCTTGTTGTGCGGGTTGGCGGGGTCGAATTTCTCGACCTGCTGCTCGACCAGGCCCTTCAGGCGCTGCAGGTCGGCCTCGATGCTGGCGATGAGATCGAGAACGGGCTTGGGATCATAGGGGTGCGGAGGCTGTTTTGCCGTCATCTGCCGGTTCCTTGTTCTTGGCTTGAGTCCAGCAATATAGGTGAACATTCACTGATAATGAAGAGTCACCGCGGGCGTGGGGCTTCAACAATTCTTGACCGCGACCCAAGCGCGCAATTGACCGAAGGTGTTCAAAACCCTAGTTTAGAACTATTCTAAACTAGGGTGAATTCCTCATGCTTTCCCGTGTTTTCGGCTTCGGCCGCCGCCCCTTCGAATCGCTCTCCGAACAGGAGATCCTGGCGCTGGCCATTTCCTCCGAGGAGGATGACGGTCGCATTTACCGGGCCTATGCCGACGGGCTGACGGAAAACTTCCCGCAATCGGCAAAAGTGTTCGAGGAGATGGCCGAGGAAGAGGATGGCCATCGCGATGCGTTGATCGAGCTTTTCCGCAAGCGGTTCGGCGAGCGCATACCGCTGATCCGGCGCGAACATGTGAAGGGTTATTACGAGCGCAAGCCCGACTGGCTGGTCCGGCCGCTCGGCATCGAGCACGTGCGCAGCCATGCCGAGGCGATGGAGCGGCAAGCCTACCTTTTCTATGTCGAGGCGGCCAAGCGCACGGCAGATGCTTCGACGCGAAAACTGCTCGACGATCTGGCGGTGGCCGAACTGGGCCATGAGACCCTGGCGCAGCGGCTGGAACAGAAACATGTGCCGGGCGCCGTCAAGGCCGAGGAGGCCAGCGCCGAGCAGCGCCAGTTCATCCTCACCTATGTGCAACCAGGGCTGGCCGGGCTGATGGACGGGTCGGTGTCCACTCTGGCGCCGATCTTTGCCGCTGCCTTTGCCACGCACGACACCTGGCAGACGCTGCTGGTCGGGCTTGCCGCCTCGATCGGCGCCGGCATTTCGATGGGCTTCACCGAAGTCGCTTCCGACGACGGCAAGCTGTCGGGCCGCGGCTCGCCGATCAAGCGCGGTCTGACCGTCGGCATCATGACGACGCTGGGCGGTCTCGGACACGCGCTCCCCTATGTCATTCCGCATTTCTGGACGGCCACCGGGGTTGCCGCGGTGGTGGTGTTCTTCGAATTGTGGGCGATCGCCTTTGTCCAGAACCGCTACATGCAGACGCCTTTCCTGCGTGCCGCCTTCCAGGTGGTGCTGGGTGGCGCCCTGGTGTTCGCGGCCGGCGTGCTGATCGGGAATGCATAGTTTTTTCCCTTCCCCCCTTGTGGGGGAAGGTGGATCGGCGCGCAGCGCCGAGACGGATGAGGGGTGTTCCAGCGGAGTGAGACGTTGGCGTTCCCTGGAACACCCCTCATCCGTCGCCTGCGGCGACACCTTCTCCCACAGGGGGAGAAGGAAGAAACTTGCCACTCACCCATTCACCGCCCGGCTATCCCTAGGCGCCTCGTCTCTCTCCGTCAGTCCATAATCCCTCATCACATGGGCGATGCGCAGACGGTAGCCGGCAAAGATACCGCCCCGGCCGGCCTTCTGCGCCTGGCGGTGTTCCTCGGTGTTGCGCCAGGCCTTCACGGCTTCCTCGTCGCGCCAGAATGACAGCGACAGGATGCGGTTCGGATCGGCCAGGCTCTGGAAACGCTCGATGGAAAGAAAGCCGTCAATGCCGTCGAGCAGTGGACGCAGGTCCGCGGCGATGCTCAGATAGGCGTCGCGCCGGCCTTCCGCCGGCTCGACCTCGAAGATCACGGCAATCACGGCAGCACCAGTTTCGCGTGCGGGCCTGAGGCCAGTTTCAGGAACATGCGATCCTCCTTCAGGATGAACCTCTCGCGCTTGGCGAATTCGTAGTTTGCCTTGCCGGTGGGATCGGCGGCAAGCCGGGCGCGATAGGCTTCGTAGGCGGCCAGGCTCTCGATGTTGTAGGCGGCATACGCGGTCGTCGCCGAGCCCTCATGCGGCGCGTAGTAACCGATCAGATCGGCGCCGCAGCGTGGAATGGCCTGGCCCCAATTGCGCGCATACTCCTCGAAGGCCGCCTTGCCGAACGGGTCGATCTCGTAGCGGATGAAGCAGGTGATGGTCATTGTGGTCTCCTTGGGGTGCGTCGATAGTTCGAGCGGCATCGAAACGTTGTGTCGTCTGGTCTGCTAGGGCTGCCAGAAGGACTTCGCGCATTCGCGGCGCACGTCTTGCCGCGTTAGCCCAAGATCGCGCAGCTGATGATCATCCATCTCGGCAAGGTCCAGACGCTGCAAATGGCGGTCATACCAGCGGGCCAGCAGCCGCGAACGCAGCCAGGTGACGAACGGGAAGAATTGACGGCTGGGGAGCGAGGCTGAGGGGAAAGCGGTTCGTGCGGCCATCGTCGTCTCCTTGATCTCACCTGAGAATAGTGATTATCTGACAAGAACGCTTCGATGAGGAACGAACTATGCGTGAAGGACCCGACATCGCCAGCATCGCCAGCCTGGTCGGCGACCCGGCACGGGCAAACATGCTGAATGCCCTGATGGGCGGCACGGCGCTGACGGCGAGCGAACTGGCGCTCGAGGCCGGCGTTTCGCTGCCGACCGCCAGCTCGCATCTGGGCAAACTGATGGAAGGTGGGCTGCTCACGGTGGCGAGCCAGGGCCGGCATCGCTATTACGGCCTCGCCGGACCGCAGGTGGCCGGCATGATCGAAGCCATCACAGGCGTCGCGGAAGCCGTCGGTCCAAAGCGTGTGCGCCCCGGTCCGCGCGATGGTGCCATGCGGGTGGCGCGCGTCTGCTACGATCACCTCGCCGGCGAGCAGGCGGTGGCGATGCTCGATCGGCTCGTCGCCAAGAACGTATTGGTCCGCGACGAACAGGAGATCAGGCTCGGGCCATCGGCGGCTTCGCATTTCGCGGCGATAGGCATCGACGTTTATACCAAGCCGCGCCGGCCGGTGTGCCGCGCCTGCCTCGACTGGAGCGTGCGCCGTTCGCACCTCGCCGGCACGCTGGGCGCCGCCATCCTCGAGAAGATCCTGGCCGAGAAATGGGCGCGCCGCGAGAAGGACAGCCGCGCGGTGATCTTCTCGCCGCCGGGTAGACAGGCGTTTGAGAGGGTGTTTCTGTCTTGAACGGGCGAAGCGTTAACCCCGCCTCAGAGCCTTGCCCTGCTTAAAGAAATCCGACCACGGATCGGCTTTCGCCAGCTGTTTCAGCGTAGTCTTGCCGCCGATCGGGAAAGCGTTCGGCGCCAAGCCGGCCTCGATCTCTGGCCAGGTCACCGGCATCGACACGGTGGCGCCCTTCTTGGCGCGTGACGAATAGGGCGCGACCGTCGTCGAGCCCCTGCCATTGCGCAGATAGTCGACGAAGATCTTTCCAGTGCGCGCTTTTTTCGACAGCGTCGCCGTGTAGCGGTCGGGGGCACCCTGCTCCAGCGCACGGGCAAAATCATGGGCGAAGGTTTTGACCTCATCCCAATCCGCCGCTGGTCTCAGCGGCACCATGACGTGAAAACCCTTGCCGCCCGAAGTCTTGACGAAATTCGGCAGCGACAGCTCGTCGAGCTTGCCCCTGATATCGAGTGCCGCCTCGCGGACCGCTTTCACGTCGATACCTTCATCGGGATCGAGATCGAAGATGATCTGGTCGGGCTTTTCGATCTCGTCGATCGTGCACCCCCAGATGTGGATCTCGACCACGCCATACTGGACCAGTGCGGCGACACCATCGAAATCCCGGATGTACAAGATCTCCTCGCCGTCAGTCGGATCCTTCATGCGCGCGATCTTGTCGCTCATACCGGCCGAGGCATGTTTCTGGAAGAAACGCTGGCCACCGACACCGTCCGGCGCCCGCACCAGGCTGAGCGGCCGGTTGACGACAAACTGTTCCATGCGCGGCCAAACCTGCGCGTAATGGTCGAGCAGGCCCTGCTTGGAGATGTTTTCATCCGGCCACAGCAGCTTGTCGGGATGCGAGAGTTTTACCGTGGTCGTCATCGATCCGGCGGCTTTGCCACCCGATGCCGGCTTGGCCGTGCTCTTGCCTGTCGATGTCTTGCCTGTCGACGCTTTGGGCTTTTCCTGCACGACTTCCTCCGCCGGCTTGTCCTCGCGCAATCCCTGGAACGAGGCGTGGCGTATTATACGGTCCGAGGTCCAGCTGCGAAACTCCACTTCGCCGACAAGTTCGGGCTTGACCCAGACCAGGCCCTTGCCCTTCGGCACGGCGGTGGAGAAGGGCGATGTCTTTGCCGTCAATGCATCGAGTTTTGCCTTCAGCTCGTTGGCGCCCTTGCCGGAGAAACCAGTGCCGACGCGGCCGGCATAATGCAGCTTGCCGCCCTCGTGGAAGCCGACCAGGATCGAGCGCAGGCCGCGCCCGGTCTTGTCCGACGGCAGATAGCCGCCGATGACGAATTCCTGCCGCGCCGTGCATTTCGACTTCACCCAGGTCGGGCCGCGGCCGCTGCGATAGGGTGCATCGGCACGCTTGGAGACGACGCCTTCCAGGCCCATCCGGCAGGCATGCTCCAGCATGATCTTGCCGGGTTCGGAAAAGTGGTCGCTGAAGCGGACCGCCGGATTGTCGGACTGCTTGCCGAGCAAATCCTGCAAGGCCTGCTTGCGCTCGACCAGCGGCTCGCGCCGCAAATCCCTTCCATCGAGGCGCATCAGATCGAATACGTAATAGATGAAGCGATTTGTCCGCTTCGCCGACAGATCCTGCTGCAACAGCGCGAAAGACGAGACGCCGCTGTCGGCGAGCACGACCACCTCGCCATCGATGATGGCGTCGCTGCACTTCAGCCCGGCCAGCTCCGCGACGATCTCGCCGCCGAACTTCTTCGTCCAGTCGAGGCCGGTCCGGGTCAGCAGCCGCACATCGGTGCCGGCGATCTGCGCCTGCATGCGATAGCCGTCGAACTTCACCTCATGCAGCCAGTCCTTGCCCGGCGGCGCATCGCGCTCCAGCGTGGCCAGCTGCGGCTCGATGAAGTCGAGTTTCTTGCCCGCGGCCTTCGTCTTGCCGGCGGCCGGCTTGTTGGAATGCCAGACCTTCGGCTTCTCACCCTTCGCGGCCTTGCCCTCGCCGACCTCCTCGATCGTCAGGCCCGACTTCACCGATTCCGGCGCCTCCTTGAGGATGTCCTCGCCAGGACGCGCGGCGGCATCGTCCGACTTGATCAGCAGCCAGTTGTCGCGTTTTTCACCCGCACGCGGCTTCAGTCGCACCAGATGCCATGCCCCATGCAGCTTGTGTCCCCTGAGCTCGAAGCTGATATGGCCCTTCTTCATCGCCTTGGCCGGGTCGATCTCGGGGGTCCAGGTGCCCTCGTCCCAAACGATGACCGAACCGCCGCCATATTCGCCCTTGGGAATGGTGCCCTCGAACGGCGCATAGTCGATCGGGTGATCCTCGACATGCACGGCCAGTCGCTTCTCATGCGGATCAAGGCTCGGGCCGCGCGTCACCGCCCAGCTCCACAGCACGCCGTCATGCTCGAGGCGCAGGTCGTAATGCAGCCGCGTCGCGGCATGCTTGTGGATGACGAAGATGCCGCCCGCGCCGCCCTGCTTGGTCCGGGCGACCTTGCCGGCCGGTTCGGCGGTTTTCTTGAAATCGCGCTTGGAGTGATATTGTTCGAGGCTGGCCATCCGTTGGGTTCCTCAGGCCGATTTGCGTTTGGGCGCGCTGGCTTTCGGCTTGGCGCGTTTGGCCGCCGGCTTGGCTTTCGCCGACGAAGACCTTTTCGATGATCCGGAATCTGACAGGCTCTTCTTCAGCGCGTCGAACAGATTGACGACATTGGAAGGCTTGGGCGCCGCCTTGGCCTTCGGCGCCTTGTGGCCGGCCTTCTTGGCGCGGATCAGCTCCAGCAGCGCGTCCTCGTATTTGTCGTCGAATTTCGAGGGATCGAACTTCGTCTTCTTCTTGTCGATGATCAACTCGGCGAGGTCGGTCATCTCCTGATCGGTCTTCACCGACTCGATGTCGCCGAAGACGGTGTCCTGCTGGCGCACCGTGTTGTCGTAGCGCAGCGTCGTCAGCACCATGCCTTTGCCGAGCGGCTCGATAACCACCGGCCGTTCGCGTCGGTAGAGCACGATACGCGCCAACCCGGCCATCTTCTTGCCCGCCATCGCGTCGCGAATGACGGCGAACGCTTCTTCCGACACCTTGTCGGCCGGCGCGACATAATAGGGCGTATCGAGATAGATCTGCTGGATCGAAGCTTTGTCGACGAAACCGTCGAGCGCCATCGTGTGCGAGGATTCGATCTGCACCGCCTCGATCTCGTCTTCCTCGATATGGATGAAATCGCCATCGTCGAGTTCATAGCCCTTGATCTCGTCATCCTCCCCCAGAGGCTTGCCGGTTTCGGCATCGACATAGAGGCGCTTCACCGTGTTGCCGGTCTTGCGGTTGAGAATGCGAAACGAGACCCGCTCCGTGTGGGTGACGACATTGGTGAGTTCGACGGCACAGGTGACCAGCGAAAGCTTTAAATAGCCTCTCCAGGCCGGACGCGGCGCCATGATATCTCCCTTCCACAACCAGATGAAGGTGAGAACGGACAGACCGCGCTCCAGTTCCGCGCTCACGGACCGATCTGGATGCCAAGGGCGCGCCCGAGGCCTTATGGCCGCCAGCACCTGAATTTCGCGGGCGCGGCAAAAGTTGAAACAGAACCGCGCGCGCGCGACATTCAAACGAAACATATGTGATGCAAAAGTCACATTGGCCGGAATGCCGGCCAACTGCACGGAAAGACCCCGAATCAGCCGCAATCCAGCCACGAAGCGAGGCATTTTCGACCAGATATTAACATCACGTTCACCGACTATTCACGCCTCGACGCTATGATGACCGCAATTCGGAAGGGACATCCGAAAATCGGGACAGGGACAAGGGTAATGAACTTCCTCGCGCACCTCATCGGCTATGCCGCCGCCATCCGCGAATTCGTCGCGCCGACCTATCGGCCCGAGCGCTATTACATGCGCGGCCCCGGCCCTGCTTGCGCCCGTCGCGGCAACTCGCTGGGCGCGCACTGATCATGGCTTTCGAAAATCGCCACAACAGCAGGATCTGCAGGCCGGCCGCCTCTACCCGCGCCACCACCTATCGCGCCGAGCGTCCCGCTCTCGCCGACAGGCGCCGTGCGACATCGCCACGGCTTTGATACCGACGCTGGCCGGCTTAGTGTCATAGGACACGAGCAGCCGAGGCCAGCGTGACCGACCATTCCCAACCCAGTCGACCCCAGTCAAATCGTCCCTCCGGAACAACTCTCGACGCACGCCATCGATTGATCGTTTTCGATGGCGTCTGTGTGCTCTGCTCCGGCTTCGTGCGCATGGTGGTCAGGCTCGATCGCCAAGGCCGTTTCCGCTTCGCCACCGCGCAGTCGCCCTTCGGTGAAACGCTGTTTCGGAAGCATGGACTGCGCACGGACTCTTACGAAACCAACCTCGTCCTGATCGACGGCGTCGCCTTCACGCGGCTCGACAGCTTCGTCGCTGTCATGGCGGAACTCGGCTGGCCCTGGCGGGCGGCAAAAACGCTGCTGCTGCTGCCGCGCCCGCTGCGCGACTGGCTCTATGAGCGCGTTGCCAGGAATCGCTACGCGCTGTTCGGCAGGAAGGACAGCTGCGAGGTTCCTTCTCCGGAGCTGCGCGAGCGGTTCCTTGACTGAGGATGTGGCTGCTGGAGAACGAGCCGCCGCTCAGCGCATTGATCGGGCGTTATCGCGGTTGGCTCGAACCGGTGGATTCGCACGGCTTCAGCACGATCGCGTCGCCGGCCCCCTTGCCCAATTCCCGGCAGCCTTGAACCGAGCACAGCGTCCAGCCGTCGCCGGTTGCGCCAGAGGCGGCGAGTATGACGCGCCGCTGTGGGCCGACCGTGGGCGTGTAGGCCCACCAGCCATTCTTCAGCACCGCGCCTTCCGATGGCTCCATGCCGGCGCCCGAGCTCTTGACCCGCGCCTCGACCAGCTGCAGGCCGATAGGCGTGACCTTCCAGTCTTCCTCCCAGCGCGTCCGTTCCACCGAATGCGTCCAGGACAGCGTAAAGGCGGCGACGGAGAACGTCACCATCTTGCCGGCGGCCAGGATGCAAAGGCTCATGTTTTGGCTGAAGCCTGCCGCGCACGAAAGCAGTGCCAGCCGATCCAGGCCAGCGCCAGCGCCCAGCCGGCCTCGTCGGTCAGCGGCACCGCGGCGACCAGCAGCACGCCGGCCGCGAAGGCGATGAGCCGTTCCCACAATGCCATGCGGCTGGCGAGGAAACCGACGGCGGCGGCACCCCACAGCACGATGCCCATGCAGGCCTTGGCGACGATGTAGGCGACCTCGACGGGATAGCCGAACTGGGCGGCGATCGGCCCGGCGTCCTGCAGCATCAGAGCCGGCGTGTAGACCGCCATGAACGGCACGACGAAGCCGGCAATGGCGAGTTTAGTCGCCTGGATGCCGATCTTCAGGCCACTTTCCCTAGCCATGGGTGCCGCGGCAAAGGCGGCCAGCGCCACTGGCGGCGTCAGATCGGCCATGATGCCGAAATAGAAGACGAACATGTGGCTGACCAGCAGCGGCACGCCAAGCTCGAGTAGCGCCGGCCCGGCCAGCGACGAGGTGATGATGTAGTTGGGAATGGTCGGGATGCCCATGCCCAGCACCAGGCAGGTGAGCATGGTCAGCAACAGCGACAGGAACAGATTGTTCTCGCCGATGGAGATGATCCAGCCGATGAAGGTCGAGGCGATGCCGGTCAGCGTCAGCGTGCCGATGACGATGCCGACGATGGCGCAGGCAATGCCGACCGGCAGCGCGTTCTTGGCCCCTTCGGCGAGCGAGTCGACGCAGATCCGCAGCGTCTCGCGGCCGCCCTTGAATGTGAAGCAGGCGACCACCAGTGCGGCGATGACGGCGCCGAGGAGATTGACGCCGAACTTCATGAACGAAGCGGCGGCAAGCCCGAGCGCGATCCAGAAGACGATGCGGAAGGCGAGCGGACCGATCGCTGCTGCCAGCGGCGTGCCGAGGATGAGCACGATGGTCAGCGCCAGGCCCATCGTGCCGGCGAAGATCGGCGTGTAGCCGGCAAACAGCAGGTAGACGAGCGCTGCCAGCGGCAGCACCAGCGGCCAGTGCTGTTTCACCGCGTCCCACGGATTGGGCAGGTCCGCCTTGGCCATGCCGTGCAGCCCGGCCTTGCCGGCTTCCAGATGCACCTGCCAGAAGCACGCGCCGAAATAGAGCAGCGCTGGGATGATCGCCGCCTTGACCACATCGGCATAAGGCACGTTCAGCGTCTCGGCCATGATGAAGGCGACCGCGCCCATCACCGGCGGCATGATCTGGCCGCCCATCGAGGAGGTCGCCTCGACGGCACCGGCAAAGGCCGAGCGGAAGCCGAAGCGCTTCATCAGCGGGATGGTGAACTGGCCGCTGGCCACCACATTGGCGACTCCCGAGCCGGAAATGGTGCCCATCAGCGCCGACGACAGCACGCAGACCTGCGCCGGGCCGCCGCGCCATGTGCCGACAAGGCCCAGCGCGAAATCGTTGAAC
>NZ_RZQY01000280.1:0-7360 GCF_003998575.1 Mesorhizobium sp. M7A.F.Ca.CA.001.10.2.1
GAACAAGGACGTCTTCTATCTGACCTTCGACAACAAGGAAGTCGGCCGCATGCAGGCCCGCGAAGTGTTCAAGGTCAAGCCGGAAGGCAACTACGTCTTCATCAAGGGCTCCGGTGCCGATCCCAATGCCGACTTCCTGTTCTCGGGCTCGATGGAAGTGCTCAAGGAAGCCATCGACAGCGGCAAGATCAAGAATGTCGGCGAAGCCTACACGGATGGCTGGCTGCCCGCCAACGCCCAGAAGAACATGGAGCAGTTCCTGACCGCCAACGACAACAAGGTCGACGCGGTGGTCGCGGCCAATGACGGCACTGCCGGTGGCGTCGTCGCGGCGCTGACGGCTCAAGGCTTGGCCGGCACCGTGCCGGTCTCGGGTCAGGACGGCGACCACGCCGCGCTGAACCGCATCGCCCTCGGCACGCAAACCGTGTCGGTGTGGAAGGACGCGCGGGAGCTCGGCAAGAATGCCGCCGAGATCGCCTCGCAACTGGCCGACGGCAAGAAGACGAGCGACATCGCCGGCGCCAAGGACTTCACGACGCCGGGCGGCAACACCGTCAAGTCGCTGTTCCTGACCCCGGTTGCCATCACCAAGGACAATCTCAACGTCGTCATCGACGCCGGCTGGATCAAGAAGGACGAAGTCTGCGCGGGTGTCGCCGCCGGCACCGTGGCGGCCTGCAACTGATCCGTACCACTTTGCAATATCTGAACGCCGCGGCCCAAAAGCCGCGGCGTTTTCTCAAAGAATTCTGTTTCCGCATCATGCGGATAGCTTCTAGGCTGGGCTCCGGCATGCGCGTCAGACGGCCAGCCGGTGGGAGGAAACCATGACCGATACGACGTCAAACCCGCAGACCGATACGGCGCGCGCGTCGGAACTCGGCGCCGTCGCCCGGTTCCTGAAGGCGACCGAGATCGACACCCGCATGCTCGGCATGATCGGCGCGCTGCTGGTTATCTGGATTGGGCTGCATGTCATTTCCAGCCTGCGCCTTGGCGTCAATCCGCTCGATTTCGACAGCCGCACCTTTCTCACGCCGCGCAATCTGTGGAACCTGTCGGTGCAGACATCCGCGGTTGCCATCATGGCCTGCGGCATGGTGCTGGTCATCGTCATGCGCAACATCGACCTGTCGGTCGGTTCCGCCGAGGGCCTGATCGGCATGGTGATGGGATTTGCCCAGGTGCATTTCCTGGTGCGCTTTGTCGGGCTCGAACTCGGCAACCCGTGGATCTGGGTCCTGGCACTGGTCATCGGCCTGGCGCTCGGCCTGTTGATCGGCGCTTTTCAAGGCTTCGTCATCGCCTATCTCGAAGTGCCCGCCTTTATCGTGACGCTGGGCGGCCTGCTGGTCTGGCGCGGTGCCGCCTGGTGGGTCACTTCAGGCCAGACCGTGGCGCCGCTTAACGCCACTTTTCAGCTGATGGGCGGTGGGCCGGCGGGATCGATCGGCGCGACCTGGAGCTGGGTCGTTGGGATCGTCGCCTGCCTCGCCGTGGTGTTTGGGCTGTTCAACGGGCGGGTGCAGCGCAAGCGTTTCCGGTTTCCGCTACGTCCGATCTGGGCCGAGGCGCTGCTTGGAGTCGTCACCTGCGGCGCCATCATGGGTGCGGTCTGGCTCGCCAACTCCTACCCCTGGCCGATCGGCATCGTGAACAGATATGCGGCCGCCAACAACATCACCGTTCCCGAAGGCGGCCTGTTCATCGCCCACGGTATCGCGATACCGGTGCTGATGGCTGTCGCCGTCGGGCTGGTCATGACCTTCATCACCAACCGCACCCGTTTCGGCCGCTATGTGTTCGCCATCGGCGGCAATCCCGAGGCGGCCAATCTCGCCGGCATCAACACGCGATGGATCACCATGAAGGTGTTCATGATCATGGGCGTGCTGGCCACGATTGCCGCGGCGATCTCCTCGGCCCGGCAGAATTCGGCCACCAACGTGCTTGGAACGCTCGACGAACTGCTCGTCATTGCAGCCGCCGTGATCGGCGGCACGTCGCTTGCCGGCGGATCGGGAACGATCATCGGCGCCATGCTGGGCGCCCTGCTGATGCAGTCGCTGCAGTCCGGCATGGTGCTGCTCGGCGTCGACTCGCCGCTGCAGAGCATCGTCGTCGGGGCCGTACTGGTCATCGCCGTGTGGCTCGACACCGTCTATCGCAAGCGCGTCTAGGAGGGCATGCCATGAATGACAAGACTGCTCCTGCAGCCACCGCGCTGATCGACATGAGGAACATCTCGATCGCGTTTGGCGGCATCCGCGCCGTCGACGACGCCTCGATCGATCTTTTCCCCGGCGAGGTCGTGGCGCTGCTCGGCCACAATGGCGCCGGCAAGTCGACATTGATCAAGATCCTGTCCGGCGCCTACAAGCGCGATTCGGGCCAGATCTTCGTCAACGGCGAGGAGGCATCGATCTCCAATCCACGCGACGCCAAGAAATACGGCATCGAGACGATCTACCAGACGCTGGCGTTGGCCGACAATGTCGACGCCGCCGCCAATCTGTTCCTCGGCCGCGAGCTGATGACCGCCTGGGGTACGCTCGACGACGTTGCCATGGAGGCCGAGGCGCGCAAGGTGATGGGCCGGCTCAATCCCCGCTTCCAGCGCTTCAAGGAGCCGGTGATCAAGCTGTCGGGCGGCCAGCGGCAATCGGTGGCGATCGCGCGTGCGATCCTGTTCAACGCCCGCATCCTGATCATGGACGAGCCGACGGCGGCGCTTGGTCCGCAGGAAACGGCGCAGGTCGGCGAACTGGTCAAGCAGCTCAAGTCCGATGGCATCGGCATCTTCCTGATCAGCCACGACATCCACGATGTGTTCGAGCTTGCCGACCGGGTCTGCGTCATGAAGAACGGTCAGGTCGTTGGCACCGCCCGCACCACCGATGTCACCCAGGACGAGGTGCTGGGGATGATCATTCTTGGCAAATGCCCGCCGGGCGCCATTCCAGGACCGGGTGCGCTGAAGATCGCAGCCTGAGATCAAGCCAGCTCGCCGTTGCCGGACACGTGATATGCCAGCCGTAAGGATGGCTTGGCCGTGGCATTGTGTTGGCACGGCGACTTGCCCATAAAGGTCCGATATCGCTCAGGGACCGCACGATCCGTTGAAGAAGCTTTTCCCGATCATCGCCTTTATCGCCGTCGCACTAATCAGCATGGTGATGGCAGGTTTCGCCTATTTCGCCACACAGGAAGCCGCGCGCATCAAGTTCGAGGCGACTGCCGACGACGCGCTCAACCGGATCGAGAGCCGCATCGACCTGCATCTGTCGCTGCTGCGCTCGACGCAGGCCCTGTTCGACGCCCGCAATGGCGATATTTCTCGCAATGAGTTCAAGGCGTTCTTCAACGCGCTCGATGTCGACAAGAATTTCGCCGGCTTGCGCGGCATCGGTTTCCTCAGGCTGGCAAAGACGGGCGACAAGGCGACGGTCGAACGCGATATGCTGCACGATTATGGCGTCAGTCATCCAATCTACCCGGATACCACGCAACCCTGGCGTACCCCTATCGTGCTGTTCGAACCGCTGGATCCATCCAACCAAGCCGCCATCGGCTACGACATGTTCAGCGAACCGATGCGGCGTGTGGCGATCGAAAAGGCGATGTCCGACGACCAGCAGCACGCCAGCGGGTTGGTGCAACTGGGCCAGGACACGGGCGCCTCGCAGACGTTCACCGGCTTCTTCGTTTTCGTGCGGCTCAATGTCGAAACCGCTCCCGACGTCATCAATGCTTCGAGATCCTCGACATCAGGTTTTCTCTATGCGGCCTTCCGGGCTCGCGATCTGTTCCAGACCGCGCTCAGCCGGTCGCCGCTACTGCCGGTCAACACCGAAATCTATGACGGCGATGGTGCCGTGAGCGGCGACAATCTGCTGTTCCGGTCGGAGACGCCGCCGGCTTCGACTTTCGGGGACAGGCTGCTGGTCACCCGAAAGATCATCGTCGCCGGACGGCCATGGACTGTCCTGTTCCGGCCGACAAGCGCCTTCTCGCAGCCGTCGTCGCGCGCCATTCCGGTGATGCTGGGGCTATTCGGCCTGCTGTTGGCGGGCGCCATCGCGCTGGTGGCGCGATATCAGGAGCGGGCCTATGAGGCAGCGTCGCGGTTGCACGAAACCACGGAAAAGAGCCTGATCGAAAAAGACCTGATGCTGCAGGAGATGAAGCATCGCATCAAGAATTCGATCACCAGGGTGCTGGCGATCGCGCGCCAGACGGCATCGCGGGCTACCGACGTCAACGAGTTTTCCGCATCTTTCTCGGCCAGGCTGCAGGCGATGGCAGCGTCCCAGGACATGCTGACGCGCTCTCGCTGGCAGAAGGCCGATCTTGGCGATCTCTTGCGCATCGAACTCGGCCAGGTGTTCGGCAAGGAGTTGCCCGAGGGGCTGCTGTCAGGGCCGCAAGTGCTGCTTGACGAAACCACGACGCAAGCGCTCGGCCTGACCTTCCACGAACTGGCGACGAATGCGCTGAAATACGGCGAAGCCGGCAATTCCGTGGGGGCACTGAAAGTGGATTGGTCTCTGGAGGGGCGTGGGCGCGACAGGACGCTGGCCCTCAACTGGCGCGAAAACGGGCAGAAGAAACTCGAAGCTCCCGCCGAAACCGGCTTCGGCACCAAGCTGATCGATCTCAACGTGACGCGCGAATTACGCGGTACGATCAAGCGCGACTACCAGGCCAATGGGCTGAACGTGGAAATCAAAATTCCACTCGCCAATTGAGCGCGACCTTCTCCCGAAAAGGATCAAGCGTCCGGACATGAAAAATCCGAAGGCCAGCAGACCAGCCTCCGGATCGACGTTTCGATTATCGCCGAATTAGTTGCAGCGAGCCGTGTAGATCCGGCCGCGATGATCGCGATATTGGCAATAGCCGTTGCGCAGATTGCGCACCAGCAGGCCGGAACCGGCGCCAACGGCCGCGCCGATCAGCGCGCCCTTGCCGCCGCCGACCAAGCCGCCGACACCGGCGCCGATCAAGCCGCCGCCAACCACGTCCTGTTCGGTCGAGGTGCAGCCGCTGACGGCAACCACCGCAACCAGGGCAATAATCATCTTCCGCATAGAGTCACTCCTCACTTTTTGTCCTCACTTGGTAAAGCTCCAGCTGCCATTTAGCATGAAATGACGGCCTTTGCTGCTGCAATCTATTGTTGGTGAAGATAGTCTTTTTCTGGGCCTGCCGCGTTCGACGCCATTACCAGGCTGGAAATTGCCAATGAAGCGTCAAGCGTACCATCGGCGCGCACGTTCCAGACGATCTGATCATAGTCGTCTTCAAGCACCGGATCGACGGCAAGACATTTGGCGACGATGTGATCAGCCTGCCCTTGCACGTCGCCCAAGACGAATGGGCGCTCGGCCACACATTGCTCGGCGGTCGCGAAAATGCTGACGGGCACCTGGAGTTCACGGCAGTCGGCCATCGTGTTCGAGCAACCGATGACCAGCAGCAATGCAGCGATATGTTCCATGGCGGGAAAGTCCTCTCGCCATAGTAACGGTCTACATCAGCCAAAGTTCCTGGCGCGCTGGCAGGGAAATAAGACGGCGACAATTGATTCTGTCGCCGGCCGAAACGAGCTGGCCTCAATAGACCAGCTGGTACAGGGCGACCACCACGATCACCGCCACCAAGGCCAACGCAACAAGGCGCAAGGCTCCGTTGGGGACAGGGGCCAGCGGTGGCGCGGATGACTCGGAGTCCTCAAACTCGCCCATGGAAATCCGGGCGGCCTGCTCCAGTCTGTTCATATCGGCAACCGTCAAGGCATTCCCTCCCGCACCATGCTGCAAATCCTGCTGCGGAAATGTTCGGTGATGCAACAGGTTCCAGCGGTATCTGGGAAAAACAGCATCTGCTTTTATGGTGAACAGCTGGTTAAGAAAGCTCGGGTCGCTCAATCCGTCTCGAAATTGCCGTGTGGAACGACAAGGCGGTACTCGAGACGGCCAGCCGCGATTTCGAGCGTCGCCGTTCCGTTCAGTGACGCCGGCACGACCCGTTCGAGTGCGACGCTGCCGAAGCGCTTCTCGCTACGCCTGACATCACTGGCTCCGATTGCCTCGGCCCATGTCAGCGACAGGGAGGTTCCCGTGTCGGCGGCGGTCAGGTTGGCTGTAACATTGACGAATCCATCGGGCCGCGACAGGGCGCCATAGCTCACCGAATTGACGGCGAGTTCATGCATCGCAAGGCCGATATGCAGGGCAGCGTTGGGATTGAGATAGGGGTTGGCCCCCTGAAACCTCAGGCTGCGAACCGGATCGCCGCCGTAGCGGCCCACTTGGCCCGATACGAGTTCGCGAAGTGCGGCGCCCCGCCAGTTGGAAGAGGTCACGAGATCCTGGGACGAAGCCAGCGATTGCAGCCGGCCGCGAAAACGTGTCAGGAAATCGCCGATGCTGTCGGAGTAGCGACCGGTCTGGGTGGCTATGCTCTGGATGATCGCCAGCAGGTTTTTCGAGCGATGGCTCACCTCCCGCAACAGCGTCGTCAGGGTCTGCTCACGGCGCTTCTGCTCGGTCGTCTCGACCATCGTGGTGACGACGCCTTGCACCGTGCCGCCGTCGCCGTGGTCGGCATCGATCCAGACCTCAAACCAGCGGCTGCCATCCTCGACGGGAACGCTGATCTCGAGACGTTGGGGGTTGCCGGATGCAATGACGTCGCGCTTGGCCGCGCCGATGCGGTCGGCCTGCGCCTCCGGCAAAATACCGATGCTGTCGGCGGTGTCCGAAACCCAGGGCGCACGCATGTTGCGCGCCCATACGGTTTTCATCTCGCGATCCTGGTAGAGAACGGAAATGCCGGCATTGTGCAACGCGTGAAGAAGGGCGCGGCCGAGCTGCATGCCGCTTTCGGCAGGATGGAGGGCGATGACTTCATCGCTTTGCACGTCGTCCTTCCTGTTTCCGGTCCTGGAACCCATCGGCCAAACTGTCCACCCAATTCAGGCTGAACGGCTCACCGGTGAATGGGTTCCAAAGAGGTTTCCCGAACCCGCCGCCAAAAAACGGTCCGCCGGACGGCGTCCTTTGAAGGACACCGCCCGGCGGTGGCTGGAAACCGTTTGAGGGGTGCGGCTTCCAGTGTTCGGCCGTCCGTCTTTACGAAGCCCTTTTGAACAGGCCCGCAAGAAGCGAAATGACCAGGAAAGCGAGGAAGATGAAAAACAATATCTGCGCTATGCCGGCAGATGTACCGGCGATGCCGCCGAAACCAAGCGCGCCGGCGATGATCGCAACGACGAGAAATACGAGCGCCCAGTAAAGCATGATGCATCTCCTTCGAATGATGCGATAAAAACGTGGGTGGTTGCAGTTTGTTC
>NZ_RZQY01000281.1:0-7340 GCF_003998575.1 Mesorhizobium sp. M7A.F.Ca.CA.001.10.2.1
GCGGGGAGAGGCCCGAAGCTGCAGTTCCTCGGGATCCAGTTTCGGCGGGATGCCAGAGCGGGAATTTTCGATCATGAGCCCTCACCTCGCCGGCTGCCGCGAAAGAGCGAGATCCGCCGTTGCGGTTGCCTGCCGTCAATCCTGCTGATGCGGATCACCTGCTGCCGCTTGGTGCCGAGGCGAAGTTCGGCCGCGGCGAAGAGCCGATCGACGATGTAATAGTTGCCGCGCACGCGATAGTTGACGAGCTCGCTGCTCCCATCTGCGCCGACGATGAAGAGTGGTGGCGCCTCGCCCTGATCTATGCGACGAGGGAACTCAATATAGACCTTGCTGCCGTCGTCGAAGGCTCGCGTCGGTCTCCAGGGCGGTGTGTCGCCACTGATTGAGTAGCGAAAGCGAAGGTTTTCGAGCGCGATATTCGACGCGACCGGTGTAACTGCCTCGGCTTGAGCATTGCGCTGGCGAAGCGCGATGATCTGGTCTTGGCTGTAGGTCCAGGAGATTGCCGCCATTGCGGTCTTCTCGGTGCTTTGAAGCTGCAAATGATAGGTCCGCCGGTCCGTCGTAATGACGACATTGGTGGCAAGACCCGGCGCGAAGGGTTTTACCAGAACATGGGTGCGCTGATTGTCACCGGTGCCGCTTGCGGTATCGCCAATGACCCAGCGCACGGTGTCGCCAGCCGACACGGCGGTTAGTTTCTCGCCCGGCTGCAGAGCGATGTCGGTCACGCGCTCCGGCGCGGCATAGAGTTGATAAAGCGCGCCATCGGTGAAGGGGTAGACTTGCACTGCATTAACATACCCGTACTTGGTGGGTTGCTGGGTCGCGGCTTTGTTGGCATCAGCGACGCGTTCTTCAGGAGGGCGCTTGTCCTCGGCCTTGCCGGGCTCGGGCTGCATTTGGCCAGGCAGCGGCAGTGGTTTTGGCACCTCGACAATTCTAATCGGCCTCTCCGGCGCTTTTTCGATCGCGGCCGGTTTGAAGTCGGCAGCGTCATAGGAAATCTCAGGCGGCGGCACCTTCTTCGATGCACAAGCGGAAACGACCGCTGCCGACACCGATAGGATCAGCACGGCACGAATCGGTGACATTTTACCTTTCATTGGTGGACTCCGTCGGAGAAAGGGGGGCTGGGACGGCGCTGTCGAGCTCGCGTGACCAGTCAATGGCATTGATGAAGACGCCGAGCGGATTCTTGCGCAGCTGATCCGTATTGCTTGGCGAGCGGATCACGATCGTGAGGATCGCAGTCCAGCGCATCGTGCTGGCAAGGCTTCCGCGCTCAAACACCTGCTCGGTCCATTTGACCTGGAATGAACTTTCGGAGGCTCTGACCACGCTGGTGACCTGTACCGAAACACTGCGCGTTCCGATCTGACCGAAGGGGTCGTTCGCCTTGGCGTATTCGTTGAGGAAGAGCGCTGCGCGATCGCTAGCAAAGTCGTACGCTGCCAACCAGTTCTGCCGTACCAAAACCGGATCGGTGGAAACGGAACGGACATTCTGGATGAAGCGGCCGAGATGCCAGGCGATCTGAGCATCCGAGGGCTCATAATTCCGGATCGCCGGCGCGACGGCGTGCGTCTCGCCGAAGCCATCGACCTCGACGACATAAGGCACGACACGGCTTTGCATCGACTGCCATACGAGTCCGCCGGAAAGCCCGGTCGCCAAGGCCAGGCAGCCAAGGGCCATGATCCGCCAGTTCCTGGCCTGCAGTCGAGATGAGCCGATGCGCTCGTCCCACAGCTGGGCGGCTTTTTGATACGGCGTGACCGGTTCGGGTGTTTTGCCGTAACGGTGCACGGGTCGCTTGAAGAGCATCTAGTCATCCTTGTCGTTGAGAGAGGGGTTGGCGCTGCCTCCCGGCCGGTCTCCGTCTCGGACAGCTTGCACGGCAGCGTGGCGATTTGCCCGGGCGGTCTGTTCAGAACGTAGGCGCCTTGCCCACGTCGGCGCCGAAACAGTGGCCGAACCGGCAGAGCGTTCGGTCATTGACGCTGTCGGCGCGCCGCCGGTCGCGGTCCACGCGGCATCGCGCCCGGCATCGGCGTTGCGCCCAACACTTGCAGTGGCGGATCGCGCTATGCGTATAGCGGCGCCGCCAGCTGCACTGGTTACACCATGCATTCCAGCAGCCACACCGGAGAGGCCAGCGTCGGGCGAGGTTGCGCGCCCGATCTGCCATGACGTGGAAGCAGCCGATCCCATTGTTGTGCCGGCTCGGATGGCGGCGAGACCGCCGCTGGTTGCCATACGCGCGCCAGCAAATGCTGTGCCTCCAGCAACGAGTGATACACCCGCTGCCGCCGCGGTCGTGCCGAGGGCGGCGCCCGCCCCAAGCTGCGGTGCGCCTGAGACAAGACCCGACGCGATCCCCGGCCCAAAAATGCCAAGGCCAAGCAGTGCCAGTGCGCCCAGTACCTGGGACATGGCACCGGCAAGATCCGGCTCCTTGCCTTGCAATGCGGAAGCGAACTCCCCGAAGAGCGTGGAGCCGATACCGACAATGACGGCGAGCACCATCACCTTGATGCCTGACGAGATAACATGGCCGAGCACGCGTTCGGCCAGGAACGCTGAACGGTTCCAAAGTGCGAATGGAACCAAAACAAAACCTGCCAGCGTGGTGAGCTTGAACTCTAGGATGGTGATGAAAAGCTGGATGGAAAGGATGAAGAAGGCGATGATGACCAGGAACCAGGCCATCAGCAGCACGAAGATGGTCAGTGCGTTGCCGAAGATTTCCGGGAAGCCCAGGAGCTGACTGGCTTGGTCAAGCATTGGCCAAGCACCTTCGAAACCGGTCGCGGCAATGCGGCCCGGGCGCAAGAGATTGTCTGCCGACAGATTGCCGGCCGACGCCTTAATCCCGAGACCGGCAAAAGAACGATAAACGATATCGGCGAGGTTCTTGAAATTGTTCAGAATGAAGGCGAAGACGCCAACATAGAGCACCTTGCGGACAAGCCGGCCGAGAACGCTGGTTTCGTCGCCGAGCGCCCACGCCAGGCCGGCAAGTGTGATGTCAATGCCGATCAGAATGGTAGTGAGGAAGGCGAGGTCGCCCGATAGCAGACCGAACCCGCTGTCGATGTAGCGGATGAAGGTCTCCATGAAGCGATCGATGACGCCAAGGTCGTTCATGCCGCTGCCTTTCTCGTCGTGATGAACTCGTGATTAATTGCCGGGATAAGCCGAGCCGGTACCCAAGAATCGCTTCGTCATCTCGCGGGCGGCTTCGTCTGACTGGGCCTTGCGGGCGGCATCCTCGGCCTCAGCTCGAAACTGCGTTGCGAGCAGCGTCTGGATCTGCATCTGCTGTTTTGTCGAAAGCGCCATCAGCTGGTTGGTGGCCTGGCTTGCCTGAAGCGCACCGGCCGCCCCTTGGCTGCGGTTGACGAGATCGGCGAGCAGATCGCCGTCGGCGCGGACGTTCTCGACGATTTGCGACTGGACACCCATGGTCTGGCGGAACGCCTGCATGGCGGTTTGCCAACGCTCCCGCGCAGCACTCGCCACATCGCTGACTTTGATCGTGGCGTCGTAGCTTTCCGGATATTGGCTGCGCCACTGGTCTTGAAGCTTGCCCAGATCAAAGCTGAGGCCACTCGCCTGGTCCATCAAGCCGTCGATGCGATGGAGCGAACCGGTGAGTTGGCCAACGGAAGAGAAATCCAGACGCTGAAGATTGCGCGCCATGTTCTGCAGCATGGTCGCCTGATTCTGCAGCGACTGGATCTGGTTGTTGATCTGCTCCAATGCGCGCGCGGCCGTCAGCACGTTCTGCGCATAATTGGACGGATCGAACACGATAAGGGCGTAGGCGGGCTGCACATAGTCGGCCATAGGCTTGGCGATCAGGGAAACGGTGATCAGGCCGGAGAGAAGGCGTCGCCGCATCATGAGAATTGCTCCTTGTCTGGTTGAGGGAATTGCTTGAGAAGTTCGCCGGCCCAATCGAGGCCGCGCGCGATCAGGAACTGCGAGGCAAAGCTGCCTTGCCCGTCTTCGGACATGATCCTGTCGATCAGAGTCTGCGTGGCCGGATCGGAAGCACCGCAAAGCGCAAGAGCGATGGGGCCAAGCTCGAGCTCGAACAGACGGTTGCCGCGGCGCGATTGCAGATAATACTGACGCTTCGGCGTGGCGCGGGCGATCAATTCGATCTGCCGCTCGCTTAAACCGAAGCGCTCGTAGGCTGTGCGCGCCTGGGGTTCCACGGCACGATCATTGGGAAGGAAAATGCGCTGCGGGCAGCTTTCGATGATTGCCGGCGCTATGCCAGAGCCCGCGATATCAGCCAGCGACTGCGTAGCGAAGACAACCGACACGTTCTTCTTTCGCAGCACCTTCAGCCATTCGCGGATGCGGGCGGCGAACAGCGGATTGTCGAGATAGACCCACGCCTCGTCGAGCATGATCAGCGTGGGCCGTCCGTCGAACCGTTCCTCAAGTCGCTGGAACAGATAGGTAAGCACTGGCAGCAAAGCGCCTTGGCTGTGCATTAACTCCTCGGTCTCGAAACACTGCACATCCGACAAGGCCAGCCCATCATGATCGGCATCGAGCAGGCGGCCGAAGGGACCATCGAGCGTGTAGGGCATCAATGCGGTCTTCAGCGCATTGGATTGAAGCAGGACCGAAAGACCGGTCAGTGTGCGTTCCTGCGCCGGCGCGGTGGCAAGGCTGGCCAGCGCTGACCAAATAGCCTCCTTCACCTCCGGCGTGACGGTGACGTTCTCGTGGGCAACAAGGCTGGCGATCCATTCGGCCGCCCAGCTTCGGCTAGCCTGGTCGTTGATGCTGCGCAGTGGCTGAAAGGCAAGGGAACCGTCCGCTCCTAGCGCGTGGTGTTCTCCACCCATGGCAAGTGTTGCAGCACGGGCCGAATTGCCTTTGTCGAAGACATAAACCTGGGCGCCGGCGTAGCGCCTGAACTGCAGAGCAATCAGAGCAAGCAGAACCGACTTGCCGGCGCCGGTCGGACCAACAACCAGCATGTGGCCGACATCTTCGACGTGGGTGGAAAGCCGAAACGGTGTCGACCCACTGGTCTCGGCAACGAAAAGCGGTGGCGCTTCGGTTTGGGTGACTTTCGCGAGATGCTCGTTTGTCGCAGGACCGGCCCAAACCGACGACAGCGGCATGAGATGGGCAAGATTCAATGTATGAACGAGCGGTTGGCGAACGTTAGCGTAGACATGGCCAGGCAATGAGCCGAGCCAAGCCTCGACCGCATTGACGCCTTCTCGGATCGTGGTGAAGCCGAGCCCATTGATGATGCGCTCGACCGCGCGAAGCTTCTCTGCAGCGGCTTGGCGATCCTCGCCCCACACCGTCACGGTGGTGGTGAGATAGCCGAAACTCACATGATCACCGCCCAATGCCTGAAGGGCTTCGTCGGCATCGAGCGCCTTGTTGTCGGCATCGCTATCGACAAGCGGGACCGGCTCGTTGGTAATGACCTCGCGTAGGATTGCCACGATCGACTTGCGCTTGGCAAACCACTGCCGGCGCAATCGCGTCAGCGTCTTCGTGGCTTCCGTTTTCTCGAGCGGAATGAAGCGCGTCATCCAGCGATAGGCGAAATCCTGATGATTGAGGGTATCGAGGATTCCGGGCCGGGTGAGGTTCGGAAAGCCGAGGATGGTCAGTGTGCGAAGATGCTGCTCACCAAGCATCGGCTCCAGGCCACCGGTAAGCGGCGCATCGACCAGGATTGCATCCAGATATATCGGCGTTTCCGGGGCCATGATAGGATGGCGACGAGGCGAAATCGTGCCGTGGAGGTAGGTCAACGTCTGAGCATCATCGAGGACGCGTACTTCGGACATGAAACCCGAGAAGAGATCGAGCACGCGGTTGGTCTCGTCACGGAACCTCGCCAGATCCTGGCGCCAGTCTCTTTCTCCTCGGGAATAATGAGAGTCGACGAGCGTGCTTTCTGCGCGCGCCTGGGCGTCCGGCGGTGGCATAAACACCAAGGTCAGATGATAGCGGCTCTCGTAGTGCGCTACCTTCCCCTCGAAAGCAGCGCGGCGTTCTTCGTCGACCAGCCACGACGCGGCGTCAGGAAAATGCGAGTTCGGATAGCCCAGCGCTTCTGTGCGCTCGGCCTCAAAGAACAATGCCCAGCCAGAGCCAAGGCGTCTGAGAGCATTGTTCGCCCGGGCGCAAATGCCGACGAGTTCAGCCTCCGTCGCACTTTCGAGATCCGGGCCGCGGAACCGCAACGTCCGCTGAAAGCTGCCGTCCTTGTTGAGCACGATGCCGGACGCAACCAAGGCAGCCCAGGGTAGATGGTCGGCAAGCCGGTCGGCTTTGCTTCGATATTCCGAAAGGTTCAGCATGCAAGCCACCCCTTCAGACGTAGGTGGCGCACAAGCACGCTGGCGAAGTCCGGATCGCGTCTTGCGGCAAACACCGCTAACGAGTGGCCTGCGATCCAAAGCACCAGACCAGCAATCCATTGCTGCAAGCCGAAGCCAATGGCCGCGGCCACTGTACCGTTGAGGATCGCCACCGCGCGCGGAGCCCCGCCGAGCAGGATCGGCTCGGTCAGCGCCCGGTGGACCGGTACTGCGAAGCCCTCGATATGCTGCTCCCCGGCGGCCATCAGACGAGCGCCCCACCACCGAAGGAGAAGAAGGAGAGGAAGAAGCTCGATGCCGCGAAGGCGATCGACAGACCGAAGACGATCTGAATCAGGCGCCGAAAACCACCGGCGGTGTCGCCGAAGGCAAGCGTCAGGCCGGTGGTGATAATGATGATGACCGCAACGATCTTGGCGACCGGTCCCTGGACGGACTCCAGGATCTGCTGCAGCGGCTGCTCCCACGGCATGCCTGAGCCGGCGGCATAAACCGGGGCCGTGATAAGAAACGCGAGCGCTGTGGACGAAAGAAAGCGAAGCTTCTTGCGCATGAGGAAGGCCTTTCAAAGCTGCTGGAGTTGCGAAAGCGTGAGCGGGGCAACGGCGTAATCGCCGCTGCCGTCGAGACCGGTGACCTCGGCGATTGCGTCGATGTGGCGCGACGAGCCGCGTCCCGCTATGAAGACGATCAGATCTATCGCCTCAGCGATGAGCCGGCGGGGAACGGTGACCACGGCTTCCTGGGCGAGTTGCTCAATGCGATAGAGAGCCGAGCGCGCGGAATTGGCGTGTACGGTAGCGATGCCGCCTGGGTGCCCGGTGTTCCATGCCTTCAGCATGTCGAGCGCTTCCGCGCCCCTCACCTCGCCCACGATGATGCGGTCCGGCCTGAGCCTCAGCGTCGAGCGCACGAGATCGGCAAGGGTGACCGAGCCCCGCCTTGTTCTCAGGGCAACGC